>JAAYUG010000161.1 GCA_012517825.1 Bacteroidales bacterium
GATATAACATGGGTGGCATTAGAACCCATGATATTCTTTTTCCCTTCTTTCGTCTCATTCTTACCCAGCACGATAAAACGGGCCTGAATTTCATCGGCCACCTCAATAATCTTATCATAAATCTTGCCTTCTTCCACGCGGGTTTCAAATGAAATGCCGGATGAGGCATATTGGCCGGCAAGGCTGTTGAGCTTTGTTATTGCCTCTGCTTTCAACCGGTCATAATGTTCCCGTTCCGAAAAGAGCCGTGCCAGAAAATAACTGGTGTCAATTACATGCAGCATCAGAATGCCGGCATTGATAAACCGGGCAAGATCGATGGCCTGTTCCAGGGCAACCAGCGATTGGTCCCGGAAATCCACAGCCAGTAAAATCCTCTTTTTTGTTGTGCTCATTGCAAAATCTTTAGTAGTACCAAAAATATAAATTTTACCGGTATTACCCTCCTTGTCAGTTTGATTTAAACGGGATTAAGCAGTTGAAATGTCAACAAACTAATCTACAGTGTATCAGGGTTTTGTGCACAGACATCCGGAAAAACGTTGAAACGCAATGGATGTAACCATGCACATAGAAATTCGAAACCACCGGTTTCGCTCCGGTTTCTTTAAACCGAATTATTCTAAAGGTGCCTCTGCTTTTATTCGGCAGATTATAATTTAATTTTTTTGTCCCTGGATTTTAATACTGTCCCTTTACGCTGAGACCGCAACCAGAGAATAGCGAACAGGGAAAAGAGAATGCGATTCCCTGGAAAATATTACCTTTGCACCTTTCTTTTGGATATGGAATTGCTGCAGGAAATAGAGCGCCGACGTACATTTGCCATCATCAGCCACCCTGATGCCGGAAAAACCACCCTCACCGAAAAGCTCCTTCTTTTCGGAGGTGCCATTCATGTGGCCGGAGCCGTCAAGTCAAATAAAATACGAAAAACGGCTACTTCGGATTTCATGGAAATCGAACGCCAGAGAGGCATTTCAGTGGCAACTTCCGTTATGGGGTTCGAATACAAAGGCTACAAGGTCAATATTCTTGATACTCCGGGACATGAAGATTTTGCCGAAGATACGTATCGCACCCTGACGGCGGTTGACAGTGTAATCATTGTGATCGACTCGGCCAAGGGGGTGGAATCCCAGACCCGCAAACTGATGAATGTCTGCCGGATGCGCAATACTCCTGTTCTGGTGTTTATGAACAAACTCGACCGGCCCGGTCTCGATCCTTACGAATTGCTTGATAATGTTGAAAAAGAACTGAACATTGATGTAATTCCCCTGAGCTGGCCCATCAGCAATGGCCCTACCTTTAAGGGAGTATACAACCTGTACGAGGAAAAACTGGATCTGTTTAATGCGGTGGATAAACAAAGAGTCCAGGAAACCACCGAAATCAAGGATTTGAACGATCCCAGAATGGATCAGTACCTCGGGGATTTTGCCGGGAAACTGAGGGACGATTTGGCGTTTATTAAAGAAGTTTTCCCTCCCTTTGATGTGAAAAAATACCTTGCAGGCCAAACGGCTCCTGTATTTTTTGGAAGTGCTCTCAACAATTTCGGCGTACGGGAACTGCTGGATTGCTTTCTTGACATTGCTCCTCCTCCGCGTTCATTCGAAGCTGTGGAACGAATCGTCGTCCCTTCGGAAAAAAGCTTTTCAGGATTTGTTTTTAAAATCCATGCCAACATGGATCCAAACCACCGCGATCGCATTGCTTTCGTCAGGGTGGTTTCAGGCTGCTTTATGCGCAATGTCAATTACCATCATGTTCGGCAGAACCGGGACATGAAGTTTAGCAGCCCAACCGCTTTTATGGCAAATAAAAAATCGGTTATCGACGAAGCATGGCCCGGCGATGTGGTGGGTTTGCATGATACGGGCAACTTCAAAATCGGTGATACCCTTACCGAAGGAGAAAAGCTCCACTTCAAAGGTATACCGAGCTTCTCTCCGGAACTGTTCCGGTATATTGAAAATGCCGATCCTCTGAAATACAAACAGCTTGCTACCGGCATTGAACAGCTTATGGACGAAGGAGTGGCCCAACTGTTTACTCTCCAGTCAAACGGTCGTAAGGTGATTGGAACTGTCGGTGCCCTTCAGTTTGAAGTAATCCAGTACCGTCTTCTGCATGAATACGGTGCTTCCTGCCGGTACGAACCCCTGCAGGTATACAAGGCATGCTGGTTTGTTTCGGATAATGCCCGGCAACTCGATGACTTCAAACTCAGGAAAAGTCAATACCTTGCATGGGACAAGGAACACAGGGATGTTTACCTCGCCGAATCAGCGTATGCCCTCGAAATGGCAAAGGAGAAATTTCCTGATATCAGGTTTTATTTTACTTCAGAATTCTGAGGTTCATAGCCTTCAATGGATATGACCCGGGTGGGCGCACCGTCCGAGTTTTCAAATTTCAATGGCGCACAGATCAGCCAGAATTCCTGTGCCCCAATCTGCTCAAGGTTTGTCAGGTTTTCTATCAGCAATATTCCTTTTCCCAGTAAAATTTTGTGCACAGGAAATTCTGTGCTCCCTTCCCTGTCAAACGAAATGGCATCAATTCCGATTCCTTTCAAAGGGAAAGAACTGATAAATTCTGCTGCTTCAAGGCTCAAAACGGGATATCCTTCAAAATAATCTGCCTTCCCCCATAAATCGCTCCATCCTGTGTACAAGAGCAAAAAATCAACTCCTGAAAAATCTTTTACCGCGCCCCTTATGAAGTCGGCACCTATCATGTTTTCTTTTCTTGCATCAAGGAGTTTCCCTTTACCGAAAAAGCTGTCAGGATGCATCCTGTCCAGTGTTATCCCATTGGGAAGCATATGCGCCGGAGCATCTGTATGGGTGCCAGTGTGGGATACCATGCTGAGACGCGATTCGTTGTAACCACATACATCAATCTGAAAGGGGTATTCGACAACCGGTTCCTCCGTCCCGGGATAAACCGGCATATTGGTGTGGATGGTATGACTCAGGTCAGTGATTTTCATGTCAGATACATATTTTTTCCAGCTCCGCAGGATTTGCTGATCGGTTAACTTTCAGCACAAAATCAAACCGGTTCAGAGCTAAACATAACTCAAAATCCCGTGCAGGTGAATGGAGTTGGTTGGCGGGATCGAGCAAACGCCTTCCGCTTCCTGCACGCAATAGTTTCACCATGTGGTCAAAATCAGTATGTTTCCCTTCCAGTTCATTCCGAATGTATTCCGCGCAGAATAAATCTTCATCGGCAGGTTCAGTTGCCGAATATCCCATACATACCAGGGAAACAACCGGAGGCTCATGGGTTTTAATGTATCGTACAATCGCTGATGCATTGACAAAACTTCCGGTCAGAATGTCTGCGGCATTTCGGGCATTTACTATTCCCTGCGTTCCGGCACTTGTAGTATGAACAATGGTCTTCCCTTTAAAGGAAACATGCTCAATATGTGTGGGGGAATTACCGAAATCAAAACCGGGCAACTTTCGCTCATTTCGTTCGCCAATCAATATATATTCGGGATGCTGCGCTTTCAGACGGTAGGCTTCCTCAACATCTGCTACCGGAATAATTCTCTTTGCCCCGTTCTGAAACAAGTAACAGGCCAGTGAAAATGCCCTGAACACATCAATTATCACCGCCAGCCCTTCTGCCTGCTTTGCCCCCTCTGTCAGATGAAGAATTCTGATTTGCATATAACCCTGTGTTCGTCAGGTACGTTTTTTCATTCCCTTTGCACAGTATCTGCAGGCGGGGAGGGGGGGACATAGTCATGCGGAAGAAAATACAAACTGGTAACCTGACCTGCCCCGTTAAACCGCAATTTCAGATCTACCAGCAGGTCACCAAACTTTCCGGTGCAAACAACTATCGTTGATCCTACATAGGGTTCGGCCTTGATTTGTTCCAATCCATGGTAGGGCCCGACCTGGTAAACCAGATCTTTCCATGATTTTTCCAGCTTTTGTGGTGATAATCCCTTGCTGAGCCGCTCGTCAAACATCCGGGCTATTTCAGCATATTTTCCGCTGTCAAAAAGAACAAGAATTTCACCCGCTTTTTTTTCAAGCAGTGCCGTATTACCAGGTTGACCCGATACAGGAATTAAGAAAAACAAAGAGATAAAAAGAATGATGCACAATTTTCTCGAGGCTGATTTGTCTGTAAAATGACACATTGCAAAAAACTTTGGGTATTTTTTCAATTCTGGTGATTCAGGCTTCCGGCCAGGCCTATGTCTCTGGCAACTAAACGCATTCCTGCTATCGTGTCGGCAATGATGGTATCAATATCCATCTGCAGCATTCCTGCTCCCTTTTCAATGATCTCCCTGTTAACACCCGCTGCAAATCCTTTTGTTTTCCATCTTTTTTTCACCGAAGCAACTTCCAGATCGAACAGGCTTTTTGAAGGCCTGATGAGGGCAGATGCCGCCACCAGTCCCGTCAGTTCATCCGTGGTAAAAAGCACCTTTTCCATGAAATGTTCCGGTTCAACCTCACTGCAAATTCCCCATCCGTGGCTCACAACCGAACGGATCCAGTCTTCAGGCCACCCTTCTTGTGCCAGTATTTCCTTCGTTTTTGTGCAATGCTGTTCGGGATAGCGGTCGTAATCCAGATCGTGAATTAACCCTATGATTCCCCATTTTTCAGGGTCATGACCATATTTTTGTGCAAAAAAACGCATTACCGCTTCAACCGACAAAGCATGACGGATAAGATGTTGCGATGTATTGTATTGTAAAAGAAGCTGGTATGCCTGATTCCTGTCGGGTGCTGCCATAGCCAAAATGATTCCTGGTTTAACAGGGTAAAAATAATGATTTTTGCAAGGTTATGAGGAAAATTTCCGGAGACTTACCGGAGGGCGGAAATAACAAACGATTCTTCTTTAACCGACACATTTCCCAATCGGTCAATGGCTTTAATGGTCAATGTATATCGGCCCGGGTTGTCAATCGGACCAATCATTCCGGTGCTGATTTTTTCCGGGCTGTTATTAACGGTCGCCTGAATTTTGTCGACTCCCGAAAGTAGATCTGTTGCGCCCGCGAAGATAATGGTATGAACAGGATAGATATTTAGCTCACCTCTTTCTGTCATTTCCCTCCACGGGGCGATGTGCCAAAAAGAACGCTGATAACAGGACCGGCTGTATCAACGATTGCAACAAATGATTGCTGATTGGTATTGTCAACCTGGTCGTAACCCACAAAATGAACCGTATGCCTGCCTTCAGTATACAGGGAAAAAGGTGCTGTATAGGTCTGGTATTCATTATTATCCATCCGGTACTCGATCCGGTTCATTCCCGATTCGGTATCCTTACCCGTCAGTTTAATTTTTGTATTTTTACCAATATACAATGTATCACCAATGGTAATCCGGGGGCCAATAAAACTATATTGCAGGGTTGGTCCCAGCAAATCTACATAAGGAATGGCACTTGCAGCTGTCTGCCCACCCTGTAATTCGCTCTTATTTCCTACTTTGTCAACAGCATAAAATGCAATTTTCAGGTTGCCTCCATCATCAGGAGGATAAAATGGTTTTTCATATTTTTCATAGGGTTTTCCGTTAATGGAATAATACACAGCGGAGATACCGCTTTTATTGTCAAAAGCCGTCAGTTTAACAAGGGTTTTTCCGGAAGCATACTCTTTTCCATTAGCCAGAAAACTTTTTCCTATAAATTCCTGCACCACAATGGGGGGGGTCTTGTCAACATAAAATCTGTAAACAGCCGTGTCGCTGGAATTTCCCAGGTTATCGGCTGCTACATAGGTCAGTGTGTGTTCCCCCTGCCTCAGGTAATTTGTCAGTATAGGGTACTGATAAGAATGCCAGTCGCCGCTGTCAATGCTGTAATATATGCCGGAGATACCCGCGGCGACATCCTCAGCCATAATCCTGATGGATGCACGGCCTGAAAAAACATTTTGGCTGGTATCACCGGCAAATCTTAAAAGAGCTGTAGGCCCCGATTTGTCAAGTACGATCGTAACATTGTGCATAGGTTCAACATTGCCAACATTGTCCACCGAATAAAACCGGACCTGATATTCTTTTTCCTTATCGAATGCAACGGGCTGATCATATTTTTTCCATGCACCTCCGTCAATGGAATACAGGATCTGCTCAACACCCGACATGCCATCACGTGCAGTCAGCACCATAACAGCATTGCCCGAAAGAAACATTTTCCCGTCTTTCATAAGAACTTTCCCTCCCTGATACTGAACGGTTGTCCTTGGTGCAATGCCATCAGCATAGACTTCAAAAACAATCTCCTCCTGGGGATAAACCGGAACTTTGGTAACGGTATCAACTGCCCACGGCGTGCGGATGGTATTCATCCCCTCCGTATCAAGATAAAAAGGATTGGTGTATTTTGCGGAACGTTCACTGAAAAGCCTGAACTTCTGGGCATTTGGTTCGGGAGAGGAACTGATCCACAAATACAGCGCAAGGTGTTTGTTGATGTATATTTTCCCATCCGGCGCTGTATAAATCTTTTTCGGATGGGATAACCTTTCCTGGCCTGATGCCCTTGGATCATTTCCAAAAAACAGCGCCAGGAATAACAAAACAATGAACGCTTTTTTCATTTTGGTTATTCCGGTTTTATGGCAATAAACGTAAACGGCACATTGATAATCTCCTGAAACTCCTTACCCATATCGAGCATGTCATCATCATCTTCCATATAATGCCATACCACTTCAACCTGATTCCCCTTCTGGTTCATTTCTTCCAGTATCTCCAGAATATCAACAATCGCTTTGGAAGAGGAAGAATTGCAATATTCCAACTGCAAATTCAATACGGTTTTTGGATTGGGATTCTGACTGTACTCCTCAAACCAGTCAATGACCGGCGAATAAAAACTGATGGCCTCCTCCGGTATAGATTGCCCGGAAATTTCAAACAGATTCTTTTCCTTATCAAGAATGACGGTTGGAATTTCGTCAGTTCCTGTTATGATCAAAGGTTCCATCATGTTTGTTCTAATGCGTCATACAGATATACCAATCGGTTCAAACGAACCTGACCAAAATTACGATAAGTGTTTTTTATCTCCAAAAAATATTTAAACTCTCTGAAATTTATAGCTTTCATGGTATTTTGATTCCGAGAACCAATATATCATCCCGCTGCGGATAACCGTTTTTCCATTTCTCAAAGGTTTCCCGAAGGATAGTCTTTTGCTCATCCATAGGACGGGAATGGATATCCAACAGCAATTGTTTCAGGTTGCGTGACAGAAATTTGCGGCCTTTATCACCCCCGATCTGATCGGCATACCCATCGGTAAACAGATAAATGCAGTCATCTTTCTGCAGGATAATTTCATGATTGGTGAAGGGTTTTTCCGCATTCCTGTGGATACTGATTGGCATTCTGTCGGCATCGTATTGCAGAAGTTCATTGTTGCGGACAAGGTACATGGAATTGTGTGCTCCGGCAAAATGAACCTTTTTCAGTCCCGGTTCAAAAAGGCAAATCGACATATCCATCCCGTCCTTGCTTTCTTTCCTTGCGCCGGTTTGATGCAGTGAAAGGATGATCTTTTCCCGCATTCTGTTCAACACCATGGCTGCTGAAAAATCTTTTCCTGAAGGATCAAGGGACGACAAAATTTCATTGAGGAATGATACCCCCAGCATGCTCATAAAGGCACCCGGTACGCCATGTCCGGTGCAATCAACGGCAGAAACAACTATATACCCTCTTGCTTCGGAAAGCAGGTAAAAATCGCCGCTTACCAGTTCCCTTGGCTGAAAGTAAATAAAATGGCCGGCAAATACATGGAGTATTTCTTCGCGCGGGGTTAATACCGCTTTCTGGATACGGTGCGCATAGTGAATCGAATCGGTGATCTTTTGCTTCTGGGCACTGATTTCAGCATTCTTCTGCGCCAGCAATGCATTCGCTTTCTTCTTCTGCCGAAGCTGCAGATAAATCAAAAATGTAATGAGCAGAACAAAAAACACAATACCCACCAGCACAAGCCTGAACAGCCTTTCGCTCCTGATCCGTGCTTCCTGTTCCCTTATTTTGGATTCCTGCAGCTGCTTCTCTGTATTCAGAAGCCTGATCTGCATTTCCTTTTCTTTTGTTATTTCAATAACCTGAGAAAGTGTATCCTGCGTGCTGGCAAGTTCAAGCTCGGTCATCAGTCTGCGCGCTTCCGCCTGATTCTTGGCTTCTGTTGCCCGGTCTATTTCCTGCTGCTGAAGAAACTTCTGAATGGAATTGAACTGATTGTAATACTCCATCGATTTTGCTGAATTCCCCAACTTTTCATAATTCTCTGCCATCATGCCGTAGCAGGTCTTCATCGTCTTGAGATCATTTTCCTCTTTCGTCAGCTCAAGGGCTTCCTGAAGTTTCTGGTTCGATTCCGCATATCTTCCCAGATTCTGCAAACTCAAACCTATATTAATCAGATCATAGGCAATCTCAGTCTTTTTATTCAGTGCCCTGTTGATTTTCAGACTTTCGTTGAAGTAATTCAGTGCTGTTTCGTCTTTCCCCAGTTCTGTGCAGATGATCCCTATATTATTGTTCAGTACCTTGATGGCATTCCGGTTTCCAAGAATTTTGTTTTCTTCCAGAGCCTTTTCAAAAAATCGAATGGCATCTTCATGCAATTTGTTCTTCCATAAAAGATTTCCGGCCAAAGTATAATACTTCGCCAGTTCATAATGGTTGGAAACGGATTCAAAGCGTGAAATCTGATTGAGGTATTCGTTGTATACCTGCCGGTCGGCATCCGACAATTTATTCAGCGACTCCTGGGCTGTGGAATTCCGGAGGCTGGCGGATGCAACAAACATCAAAACCAGAATGAACTTCAGATACTTCAAATCTTTTGGGATAAGATGCCGGAACCGGTGCATATCTTGTCTTGTTTCCTGAGTAACAAAGATATTTTTTTACAGTGGAAAAAGAAATATTCCGTCAATTTTTTTTACTAACGGTATGATTATGAAGGCGGATTTCACCTTTTCTTAAATGTTCCCTATCTTTGCAGTGAAAATGCTATGCGATGGGTTTCAATATTGAAAATGCCGATCTGAAAAAGTTTATCGTTGTTGGTGATAGGGTTCTCATCAAGCCAAAATCGCCTCAGGAAAGAACAAATACAGGACTTTTCCTGCCTCCCGGCGTTCATGAGCAGGAAAAGATACAAAGCGGCTATGTTCTTAAAGTTGGTCCCGGCTATCCTATCCCGGCCATTAATGAAGCTGATGAGCCCTGGAAAAACAAGTCGGATGAGGTGCGTTACGTTCCCCTCCAGCCAAAGGAGGGTGACCTGGCTGTTTATCTTCAGAGCAGTGCTTACGAAATTGAATTCAACCGTGAAAAATATGTCATTGTTCCCCATTCGGCCATTCTGCTGCTGATTCGTGACGAGGAACTTTTCGAATAACTGCTTTCTATAGAACTATTTTCGATTTGCTCCTGTCCTTGTTAACGACAGGCAGTAGCAGGAGTGCAATTAATCCAACAAGGGTCAGGGCAAGATTGGTGGTGGTCCAGGCAATAAGGGCAAATATTTTTGCCGATTCCATTGGTATACCATAAATAAACAGCGTCTGGTAGACCATAAAGTGCCATGCTCCGATTCCTCCCTGAACCGGGGCAATCATTGCCAGCCCCCCCATTACAAAAGCAACCATGCCGGTTCCGAGTGTCAGATGGCTGGTAGGAGGATAACTGAAGAAAACGACATACAACATTACCAGCCACATCAGGTAAATAAATGCCGTGTGACCAATATAAGCCCAGATGCTTTTCAGGTGTATTATCGTTTTGATCCCTTCGGCAAAACTGTGGAGCAAACGGTAAATTTTCCCCGCAAAACGAAATTTCCTGAAGGAATTCCGGAAAAGGAAAAAAGCTGCTATCGCAGCGATGCATAATCCAATAAATAAATAAACATAGGGATTGGACGTCATTTGTCCGATCTTCTCCGAAACACCCGGATTATTCGCAAGAAAGGTTTCAAACACTCCGACCTGTGACAGCAGGATAACAGTAGCAACCAGAGCCAGGGTAATCAGATCGGTAACTCTTTCCGTAAAAACCGTACCAACCAGCGAGGTTAAAGGAATCTGCTCGTATTTGCTCAGCACGGTGCAGCGAAATACTTCACCAGCCCTGGGAACCAGCAGGTTGACAAAGTACATCGTCATAACAGCAAGAAAGGAATTCAACGGCCTTGGCTTATAACCCAATGGCTCAATCAGCATATTCCAGCGGTAAGCCCGGCTGATATGGCTAAAAAGCCCCAGAAAGAACGATAAGGCAAGCCACCAGTAATTAAGCCGGCCAAGTTCCGACCGCAGATCCTTCAGGTTTACATCTTTGTATACCCACAAAAACAGCGCAACACCCGCAAGAAAAAACAATAAATACTTGAGCGTGTTCAGTATCTTCTTTTTCAATGCTTTTTTTCTTTTTGAGAAAAGCAAAATTAACTTTTTTTATCATTTCGCTCTTCCCTTTTTCTGTAAGCATGTCATTCCATAATAAACGAAATTGAACCCTTGCGTTTGCTAATGGTCTCTGCCCAATTTACGGTGAACATCGATTGGGAAATTCAAATTCTATTACGAAACAGATTCCGTTGATTGCGAAAATTGTATTTTTACAAAATAAAAATGATGATATTTCGGCTAATCAGTCTATTCAGTCAATCCGGTTGATAAGAGCCATCATGAGATAAGTGAATTTTCTGAACCCATAACCCAAAACACAAAATCCGAAACATTTAACCATCTTGCTATATGGTCTCAGGAAAAAAAATTGTATCCAAAACCCAGAAGTTTATCAGGGAAGACATCTGGAAAACCTCGCCTGAACAACATTCACCCGGCAGGTATTTTCTCATCAGGCAGGTAAAAATCTTTTTTATTGCCTTCAGGGAATTTTTTGACAAAAAAATTCAGATGAGGGCTTCAGCACTTACATACTATACTCTCCTCTCAGTGGTTCCTGTTGTGGCAATGGTCTTTGGGATTGCAAAGGGTTTTGGACTGGAACAACGGCTCGAAGCCGAAATCACATCGCACCTGAAAGGACAGCAGGAGGTTGTAACCTGGATCATCAATTTTGCACGGAACCTTCTTCAGAATGCCAACGGCGGAGTTATCGCCGGCGTTGGATTGGTGGTGCTCTTCTGGTCAGTAATGAGCGTACTGAGTAACATTGAACGGTCGTTTAATGATATCTGGCAAATCAAACAGGCCCGACCGTTTGTCAGGAAGTTTACCGATTACCTCTCTATCATGTTGCTGGCCCCGGTTATTATTATTCTATCAAGCAGTGTGACAGTATTTCTCTCTGTTCAGGTTCAGACGTTGACGGAAACGAGTCCCTTGCTCCAAAAACTAAGTTCCCTTGTACAGTTCCTTTTTCAGCTCACACCCTATGTACTGGTCTGGTTCCTGTTTACCCTCATTTATATCGTCATGCCAAACACCAGGGTTCGCTTTTCATCAGCCCTTATTGCGGGTGTTCTTGCAGGCACAGTGTTTCAGATCGTCCAATGGGGGTATATTCATTTTCAGATTGGAGTAAACCGCTACAGTGCTATATATGGGGGATTTGCAGCATTGCCCTTGTTTCTTGTATGGCTCCAGCTGAGCTGGCTGATTATATTGTTCGGAGCAGAAATATCGTTCGCCAATCAGAATGTCGAAAAATATGAGTTCGAGTCCGAATCCCTTCACATAAGCCATTATTACCGGCGAATACTTACTTTGTATATTGTGCACTTTGTGGTAAAAAAATTCATCAGCGGTGATGCTCCGCCCACGGCCCAGGACATTGCCCATGAACTCAAAATGCCGGTACGCATTGCGCGTGAAATAATCTACGAACTGGTAACATGCCGGATTTTTAACGAAACGGTAACTCCCAGCATCAAAGTATTTGGCTATCAGCCGGCACGCGATGTCAACAGCCTGACCATAGCCTGGGTAGTAAGGACTATCGAAAAGCGGGGAATTGATAATATCAGTGTGGCTGACTCCCGCGAACTGAAAAGAATTACCTCCATTCAGGAAAGTTTTTTGAAAGCAATCGAAAACGCCCCTGAAAACATTCTCATCAGGGATATTTAACCCGGATTGCGCATCAGGAGCGAAAGCGAACTGATGCGCAGTGTTTGGGCTTTGCGTGCTGGCATCCGGGTAACCCCGCTGAAACGCAGTGAAAGCGGCCGGTTTAACCCGGATTGCGCATCAGGAGCGAAAGCGA
>JAAYUG010000162.1 GCA_012517825.1 Bacteroidales bacterium
GCTGGCCTTCGATCTGGCCCGTAAAGCTAATACCATTCAGGCCTACAATGATTTTCTCAAAAAGTATCCCGGCGCGGCGCAGGTCATTGAAGCTACTCATCTGAGGGATGAGCTTGCCTTTGAGGAAGCCAGAAAGCAAAATACCATAGAAGCCTTTGAAAATTTCATCAAGCAGTATCCTCAGGCATTGCAGGTTACGGCAGCAACCCGGCTTTACCAGCGCCTCATTTTTGAAAAAGCCAAGCAGATAAATACCTTTGAGGCTTATACCGATTTCATCAGGAAATTCCCCGAAGGAGAGCAGTTTATCGATGTATTTAACCTCCGGTCGGCGGCCCTGGGTCAAAAATACCTGTCCTTCATTTTTCAGCCGTCCAAAATAATATGGATCAGGGGATTTGACCAGAATGGTGCAGTTGATGTACCTTCTGGGCTGTCGGTTGCCCCGGATGGAAAAATTACTTTCGCTGGTTCAACTGCTTCTCATGAAGGCTCTTCTCCGGAAGCATGGGTCGTATCTCTCGATCAGGAAGGGAAGTTGCTGTGGAGCAAGACCTTCCCGGCTAACAAGGGTTCCCATGTATCAGCCATACTGAATGCACCGTCAGGAGATTATATAATGGCAGGATACACCCAGAAGGAACTTCCGGAAGGTGAAATTAAGGCCTGGCTGCTGAAAATCAACCACCAGGGTTTTAAATACTGGGATAAAGAATACGAGGCAAATGAGTTCAAATCTTTGAGAATAAATAAGTCAGGGGAAATCCTGGCTTCCGGCTACTATTATGATTCCTTGTCTCTTCCATGCCAGTTTATAGGATTATATAAAGAATCTGGCAAAGTGTTCTGGGAAAGGAAATATACTGGCCGTGGCATAGTAAAGGATATGGAACCGGGTATGATGAACGAAGTGTATGCCGCCGGTAACCATTGGTGTTTCAAAACAGATCCAAACGGATACATCGTATGGGAATTTTATACCCCTCAGTCTGACAGCATTTTGGCCATGACGACAGCAAAAACGGGGGAAACCCTTTTACTTTGCAGTGCAGCAGATCAGCAGCTTAAAATCATAACCCTTGATAAATCGGGAAAGAAGACTTCAGAAAGAGTTTATATGAGTATTCCCAATTTGTTAATTCAGGGAATGGTGCTGCGTCCCTCAGGAGACATCCTTGCCTTCGGATCAGAAAACCGTAAGGCACTTGTTATCAATCTTTCAAAAACCGGAGCATGGCAAAAAGCACTTTCTTTCACCGCTGACTCTCCTTCTTCGGTACAATCGTTGTCTCTGTTGCCCGATAATACCGCTATTGTGCTCATTCAGGCAGGAACCGAAACAACCGGTTCGGATGCTCTCGTTCTGAAGATTGCGCCTGAAATCTGATCCCATCCTTTTTTGCTTTCGCATGCAAATTTTGGCCAGATTTAAATTTGCATAAGCTATCTTTGTTCTGTCCTGAAACAGATGCTTTTTATGGATTATCCCGATCCGCTTTCAGATGAATACCTTCTTCTGTTGGAAGAATTGCAGAAACAGAAAAAGGAACTGACCGACAGCATCCGGTATGCAAGCTACATTCAACAGGCCATGCTGCCTCCCCTGGAGCTATTTCTGCGATTGCTTCCTGAAAGCGTGGTCTTTTTTAAACCGCGTGAGCTTGTGAGCGGGGATTTCTACTGGATAGGAAAGCACAGGAAAAGGATTATTGTTGCTGCTGTTGATTGTACAGGTCATGGGGTGCCCGGAGGTCTCATGAGCGTAATGGGCATTTCTTTCCTCAATGAAATTGTGGGCCGGGGGGAAATTACTTCGGCAGCGTCCCTTCTCAATCAGCTCAGGGAAAGAGTTATGAAAGCCCTGCATCAGACAGGACGATGGGATGAACAAAAAGACGGCATGGACATTGCACTGTGCATCATCGATGCCGACCATCATCTGCTGCATTTCGCCGGTGCCAACAATCCTGCTTATGTGATTCGTAACCAGGAACTTATTGAAGTGCCGGGAGATAAAATGCCCATCGGAATTCATATGGTCACGGAAAAATCCTTCACAAACCATACTTTGGATATATTGGAAAATGACAAAGTGTATATCTTTACCGACGGTTTTATTGATCAGTTTGGAGGAGAAAAAGGAAAAAAGTTCAAAAACACCAGGTTCAGGGAACTGATAACCCATGTGGCTGAATTACCTTTTGCAGAGCAATATGGTGTTCTGGAGAACAAACTGGCCGATTGGAAAAAGGACCTTCCCCAGATTGACGATATTCTGATTGTAGGTTTTAGTCCATATGTCGCTTGTCAGTCAAAACTGCTGAAAAGTATCTGATATGCGTTTACTTGCTTTCCGGATCAAGAATTTCCGGTCAATTGTTGATTCAGGATTAAAATATCTCTCTCCCGATAATATTACGGTGTTAATCGGGCAGAATGAATCGGGGAAGACCTCCGTTCTGGAAGCTCTTAAAGCTTTTTCCGACGGAATCATTACAGACGATATGCTTCGCAGTGACCTGAGCCTGCCCGAAGTGTCCTGCCTTTTTGGGCTGGAGCCTGCTGAGTTAAAAAAAATCACTGAAATAAGGGGCATATCCCCTGAAGTTGCTGAGATTATCAGGAAAGAAAAAGAAATACTCCTCGTCCGCAGCTGGAATCCTGACAAAAGTTCCCTGGTAAGAATAGGAGGGGAGCGGGTGGAAGAAGTTTACAACAACCGTTTAAAGGACTTTCAGAAAGAACAGGATGAACTATTGAAACTCGCTGGAGAAATTGATTCTCAGCACGATAAAATACAATATGGAATTTCTGAACACACACGAAACATTGAACAGATAGAAAAGGATATCAAAACAATCGATAAAAGAATTAACGAACTCCGCAAAGCAATTCAGAAAGAAAAGAATTCAGAAAGGAAAGAAACATACAATATTGAACTGGACAGGATTACTCTTGAGAAAAAACGCCTCGAAAACAAACTGGAAATTGATCGTTCACAACTGGAATCCTTTCTGAATCAGAACAAGGAGATTTCGGAGAAATATCTTTATGCAAGAAACGTGCTTCAGGCTGAGGAGAAATTAAAATCAGCCAGGGAACATCTTGAACATCTCGAAAATGAAATCCGGAAGACAGAAGCCGGCAATCCGGATAACCCCAAACAGGCCCGGCATAAGGAGCAGATATTAAAACAACTGCGTGAACAATACACGCAGGCAAGAAAAAATCTGGATTCATCGCGTCAGGAGGCAGTTTACAGCAAAAAACTTCTGTCCAATATTGTTAAAGGCATGAATCCGGAACAGGCCCGCAGTAATGCTTCCCGCGAAACGGCTGCTTTTCTCGAACTTCTCATGCCCGAAGAACTGGGCGAACAATACATGAAATATGTTCCTGTCTTTCGTATGTTTGAAGATTTCAGCAGTCTTCTGCCCAACCGGATCGATCTTGATGACCTGATGGGTGAAAATGTACAGGCAGAAGGATTCAAGGCAGTACGAAATCTGCTGATTATTGCCGGTATCGAACCATCTTTCTTTTATCAGCAAAGCAACAGGATACTGAAGCAAAAAATTGAAAATCTGAACGGAGAGCTTACGGTCAATTTTCAGGATTACTGGAGGCAAAATGTTGGCAAAAACAGTAAAATTCGCATCCAGTTTGAACTGGAGCATTACGACATATCCCATCCGGAAAAAAGAGGAAAACCGTATCTGGAATTCTGGATTAAGGATGAATATGAACGACTTTATCCCAAGCAGCGGAGCAGGGGGGTCCGGTGGTTTCTTTCGTTTTTCCTTGAGCTGAAGGCTTCTGCCGTAACAGATTCACAGAAACAGATCCTTCTGATTGATGAACCTGGACTCAGCCTTCATGCACGGGCCCAGGAAGATGTATTAAAGGTCTTTGAAGACCTGAAAGACAAATTAATGATCATTTACACAACCCATTCCCCATATCTTGTTGATATTAACAAACTCCATCGGATAATAGCCGTTCAGCGGGCCATTGAGACCGATGAAACCAGCGAAACCATGCTTCTTGACGTGCATTCCCTGGCAAGGGCTTCAGCCGATACCCTTTCTCCTGTCTATTCCATCATGGGCGCCCGGATTTCAGACCAGCAGATTTTCTCACCCAAGAACAATGTCATTGTTGAAGATCTTTCCGCTTACTACTACTATACGGCTTTCTTCAAATTGCTCGAAATTGCTGAAAAAGTCTCCTTTATTCCTGCTACAGGCCCTGCCGAAGTTGGTATCCTTGCCAATATTCTCACCGGATGGAAACTGGATTTTATTGTTCTTACCAATGATACGGAAGCCGGAAGGATTATTCGTAATGAACTGAAAATTAACTTGTTTGGAAACGACGAAATCAAAGCTTCCCGGCATCTTCTTTCCCTGGAAAACGGGCGTTCGGTGGCCGATCTTTTTTCTACCATTGATTTTAAAAACCATGTGCTGCATCAAAGGGTTGGTATTACCGAATCCAACACGGAATACATTTTTTTCAATGATCTTTCTCCGGTTATTCTTGCGCACGGATTTCATCAGAATGTAATGAACGGGACCATCAAATGGGACGATCTTGACTCTGAATCGCGGACAAGAATATCTGAGGTGGCTGAGCGAATACTGGAACTTCTTAAAAAATAGTAACAAAAAAAAGAAGAGGTTCGGAAGTACGAACCTCTTCTTTTTTATTGATCGTGTATCCGTTTAACTCTTAGTAATAGCGGTCAATTTGTGAAGGCCTTTTCACCAGAATTTCGGGTTTCTCTTCATACACGGTGATAAGTCCGGTAATGGCCACATACCTGTTCTGGAACCACCGTATTGGTCTGCGCGAAAACTCTCTGGCAACCCAGCCGGGCACTACGGCACTGAAATCCTGATAGGGATAAGGTGCTCCAAAGTAGAGATAGTATTCATCGTTTTCATAGGCGTAGTAAACTTCATGTACCTTCCCGAAAACCCTGGCTATGTCGCCGACATAGTATATGGCATCATAGGCCGATACTGTTTCAATCCGGTATCCGATCGGGTAATCCCAGCAGCAATATTCAGGGTACCAGGTTCTGTACTCTCTGTACATATCGGTAGTCCAGTAAATATCTATGTACACGGGAGGTCTGTACGGGTATTTCACGCGCCGTACCTCAACGGAAACCGGAGGGGCCACATATACCTTCACCGGATGACGGTAATGAACATGGTTACTATGGTATCTGCGGTCATTGATTCGTTCGTTCACGTTGATTACTCTGGTTTGTCCGTTATAAACCACGGTCCGTGTTCCATTCACTACCACAGGAGGTTGATAGGTATTGCCGCTTCTTGAAACTCCGGCCCTCTGCGGTTCATTGTCTGCTCTCCCCGAAGACATGTTCCTTCTCTCGGAGGAAACAGCTCCGGCATTTCCCGTTGACCGGTTGTTTCCATCGGAATAAGTGCGGCGCTGCTGGGGAGTATCTCCCGAAGAACTGTTTTGACCCGAACTTCTGGAGGTTTCCCTGCTGCGCTGATTTTCCACAGAATTGGTGGTACTCCCTGAGGGCTGTTGTACCCTGGGTGCTTCATTGCGGCGGGATTCCGATGCCCTGCCGGCATTCCTGCTATCCGGTTCTGTATTTCTGTATGTCTCCCTGCTGCGCTGATTTTCCGAAGAATTAACAGTGCTCCTTACCGGCTGTTGCACCTGGGGCGCTTCATCCCGGCGGGATTCCGATGCCCTGCTGGCATTCCTGCTTTCCGGTTCTGCATTTCTTCTGCTCTCGCCCGCGGAAACTCCGGAGGATCTTACCGGTTCGGAAGCCCTTTGCGGTGCCGCCGTGGATTTTATTTCCTTCTTTTCATCGGATACTTGCGTTTCCGTTTTCTGGCCGTCTGTGGTTCTGGTCTTGTCCCTTCGGTTGGTTTGTGCTGTTCCGGCAACGGCTATCAGTAACAGCATGCCGACCAGTAATTTTGTTTTCATAGTTCCCGTTTTTAAGGGTTTCTGTTTAATTGCATCCAAATTTCTTGCCAAAGTTGCAAAAGATCCAATATTCTTCGAATTTATCTGGATTCCGTTAAGAACAATTCTTGTCTATGCGGTATGTTCGTCAAAATTCGTTTAATTTCGCAATCCAATGATATAACCTATAAACCTTTCAGGATATGCCGCTGAATGTGCCCGACAATCTGCCTGCCATACAACAACTGCGGGAAGAAAATATTTTTGTTATGCAGGAAACCCGGGCTGTCCATCAGGATATACGCCCGCTCAGGATTTTGATTCTCAACCTGATGCCTGTTAAAATTACTACCGAGACCCATCTTCTGCGAATGCTTTCCAATAATCCGCTGCAGATCGAAATTACCCTTATGCACACCATGACGCACACCTCAAAGAATACGCCCGTTGAGCATCTGAAAGCTTTTTACAAGACCTTTCATCAGGTGAAAGAAAAGAAATTTGACGGGTTCATTATCACAGGCGCTCCGGTGGAACATATGGAATTCGAAGAGGTGGATTACTGGAAGGAACTTACTGAAATAATGGACTGGTCAACCGGTCATGTTACTTCCACCTTATATATCTGCTGGGCTGCGCAGGCTGGTTTGTATTATTTCTATGGCATACCCAAATACCCTTTGCCGGAAAAAATGTTTGGAGTGTTCCGGCACAAAGTAAATAATCCCAGAATCCCTCTGGTGCGAGGATTTGACGATGAATTTCTGGCTCCTCACAGCCGCCATACCGAAATCCGCAGAAGCGATATTGAGAAAATTCATGACCTCGAAATCGTTTCAGAGTCTGATAAGGCCGGAGTGTATATCGTTGTTTCGAAAGATGGCCGCAAAGTCTTCGTAACCGGACATTCAGAATATGATCCTTATACCCTCAGGGATGAATACCTGCGCGATAAAAACAAAGGTTTGCCCATCCACGTTCCTGAAAACTATTTTCCGGAAAACGACCCTTCAAAGGAACCGCTTGTTTACTGGAGAAGCCATGCAAATCTGCTTTTTTCCAACTGGCTGAATTATTATGTGTACCAGGTTACTCCCTATATCCTTAACGGAGACTAAAATAAAAAACCGCATTAATCGTAATCTCACTGAAAGCCCCTTTCGTCAGGCTTAGGGTGCCAGGTTATTCAACCTTCCGCTGCGACAGCAAGCTGTCAGTGTTGCGGCCTGATTTAGGAACCTATGAGCTTAACCCTTATCAGTTCCGATTTGTTGAGCTTTGCGGGATTAGTAATTAATGCGGCTGTATCTTGTCGTTAAAAGAACGTTTCCGAGGTAAATATACTAAATAAATTTCGTTTTCCATACGTTTTAAGCCTGCTTTTTAACAATTTTTCTAACCGTATTTCATTTCCGCCTGAATATAAAAACATTATGGATGATTTGCTCAATTGTTTGTAAATCAAACATATATCAGTATTATTCCCACCTGCCGGGTATGGAATACCCGCAAAAGCGGCATTTCCCCTTCACTATGTTATTCGAAAGAATCCGGTATCCTTTGCGTTCAATTACCATTTTGCCGCAGCCGGGACAATACGTGTTTTCAGCATCATTGCCGGGTACATTTCCTATGTAAACGTATTTCATCCCTTCTTCCATGGCAATTGACCGGGCCTGCTGAAGCACTCCAACAGGTGTCGGGGCAACCTGTGTAAGCTTGTATTGCGGCATAAAACGGCTGAAATGCAAAGGACAATCCGAAAGGCCATTACCGACGAGCCATTGACACATAGACCGGATCATTTTCATGTTGTCCGTCCAACCGGGAATGATCAGGTTGGTTATTTCCAGCCACACTCCTTCCTGTTTGAGCACGAGCAATGTATTGAGAACAGGCTGTAGTTTCCCTGCATTCAGTTTCAGATAGATGCTTTCATCAAATGATTTGAGGTCTATATTGGCAGCATCAATATACCGGGCCAGCGCCCGGAGAGGCTTCTCATTGATATATCCGTTGCTGTGCAGGGTGTTGTATATCCCTTTTTTATGCGCTATTACCGAGGTATCATACGTGTACTCGTAAAAAGTAACGGGTTCGGAATAGGTATAGGCTATAGACCGGCATCCCGATGCAAGGCATTTCTCCACCACTTTGTCCGGCATCAGATCGAAGTTATCCGTTTCTTTGGGGCTGGCCTGTGAAATGGTCCAGTTCTGGCAGTTAAGACAACCGAAATTGCATCCGGCTGTTGCAATGGAGTAAACAAGTGTCCCCGGCATAAAATGAAACAAGGGTTTCTTTTCCATCGGGTCAATATGAACTGCGCAGGGATTACCATATGCGATGGTATAGAGTTTTCCTCTGAAGTTTACACGGTTTCGGCAGTCACTGGTTTCCCCCGGACGCAAGGTACATTCATTGGGGCAAATCAGGCACTTTACTCCGCGTGGCGTTTCTTCCCAGAAAATTGCCTCGCGGCTCCATTTCCATAATTGTTCATCTCCAGGCACTGCAGCGAAAATTCCGCTTCCTTTTCCAAAGGAAGACAAGAACATTCCTCCGCATCCTGCAAATATCCCCGTACGAAGAAATTCTCTTCTGTTAAGTTTGGAAGCCATACAAGGTGTTTTATCAACGGATGGCAGTTTAACAGATCGATGCCTTATGCAAAGATACGATATTTTGTTCCTAAAAGCACGTTCTTTCTGGCATTGTCAGGTAGCTGAAGAACCATAAAATGGAGTATCTTTGCAGTGCCAGTATGCCGTTTTATCGCTTCCGGTTTTGGCCGGAAGAGGAAAGTCCGGGCAGCTCAGAACACTGCACTCCCGAAAGGGAGATACCCGCGAGGGTATGAAGACGGAACAGAGAACAACCGTCCGCTCTTATGCGGATAAGGGTGAAAAGGCGGGGTAAGAGCCCACCGGCCCGTATGGTGACATCGGGTGCTGTCCGTCCTGCAGGCTGAAAGGCCGCGTATATCCCGGTTTCAGGTTTTCTGAAACTGTATGTTCTGGCAGAATCCGGTGATTCCGGATACCGGGAGGGGTAGGCCGCTCAGAGAAATGATAAGAATTCCGCTTCCGCGGAATACAGAACCTGGCTTACAGGCAAACTGGCCAACGAAAGGATACCGCTTCAGGCGATATCCTTTCTCGTTTTATCAAAAGGCATTGATTGTTTCCCTGATGCGGACCAGATGCTCCAGAAGGGATTCCAGCCGGCTGAGGTGCAGCATATTGGCTCCGTCTGACAAAGCCCTGGAGGGGTCAGGATGCGTTTCACAGAAAATTCCGTCAGCCCCGGTTGCTATTCCCGCCCTGGCAATCGTTTCAATCAGTTCAGGTTTCCCTCCACTGACTCCGGAACTTTGATTGGGTTGCTGCAGCGAATGAGTTATATCAACCACAACCGGAAATCCTGTCTTTTGCATCTCGGCAATGCCCCGAAAATCAACAATGAGGTCCTGATAACCAAACATGGTGCCCCGTTCTGTGAGGATGACCTTTGAATTGCCGGAATCAACCACTTTTTGTGCAGCAAAACGCATTGATTCCGGTGCCAGGAACTGACCTTTCTTGATATTGACAATTTTTCCCGTAAGGGCTGCCGCAACAAGCAGGTCGGTCTGACGGCACAGGAATGCCGGAATTTGAAGGATATCCACATACTTCGCGGCCATTTCAGCTTCCGGGATAGAATGAATATCGGTAATTACCGGAACGTGCAGTTTTTCCCTCACTTTGGCCAGAATTTCAAGGGCTTTTTCATCCCCGATACCCTGAAAGGAATCCAGCCTGCTCCGGTTGGCCTTCCGGTACGAGGCCTTAAATACATAAGGAATGCGGAAGGCTGTTGTGATTTCCTTTACTTTTCCGGCAACATCGAAACATAAAGTTTCGCTTTCCACCACACAGGGACCTGCCAGAAGAAAAAACTGACCGCTGTCCAGATCCTTGATCCAGGGAAGCCCCTGTAACACATTCATTCGATTATTTTCTGCCTTGTTCATATTGAATAGGGATATTTGTTTTTCCACCATCGCTTCAGTCGTTCGGCAATTTCTTTTTCGCGTGCATTATCCTGAGGTTCATAGAGCAAAAGCGACCTGATTTCAGGAGGGAGAAATTCTTCCTGAACAAAATTACCCTCATAGTCATGGGCATATTTATAATCTTTTCCATAGCCCAGTTCTTTCATTAACTGGGTGGGGGCATTCCTGATGGCCAGGGGAACGCTGAGGTCACCGGTTGTTTTCACTGTATCCAAAGCTTTCTCTATGGCCATGTAGGCTGAATTGCTTTTGGGTGAGGTAGCCAGATAGATGGCAGTTTCTGAAAGAATGATCCTTGCTTCGGGCATTCCCACCTGGTGAACCGCCTGAAAGCAGGCATTGGCGAGCAACAGCGCATTGGGGTTTGCCAGGCCGATATCTTCAGCGGCCAGAATGATCATTCTGCGTGCAATAAATAAAATGTCTTCTCCTCCTTCCAGCATACGGGCAAGCCAGTAAACCGCCCCGTTGGGATCACTGCCTCTTACCGACTTGATAAATGCTGAAATAATATCATAATGCTGTTCTCCTGCTTTGTCATACAGGGCGATTTTTTCCGTTATGCATCGGGTAACCGTTTCATTGGTTATTTCTACCGGCCCGCTTTCAGACGGATGCGCCTGCACTACAATTTCCAGTATGTTTAAAAGCTTGCGGGCATCTCCTCCTGAATACCTCAGAATGGCTTCCGTTTCCAGCACATGGATTTCCATTTTTTTCAGAACAACGTCCTGTTCAATGGCACGCTGCAAAATGGTCATAAGTTCATTTTTCCCCAGTGGTTTCAGTACGTACACCTGGCATCTTGAAAGCAACGGGGCAATCACTTCAAAGGAAGGATTTTCCGTCGTTGCCCCCATGAGAACCACAGTGCCGTTCTCAACTGCACTGAGCAGGGCGTCCTGCTGCGATTTGCTGAAACGGTGAATCTCATCAATGAAAAGGATAGGAGGGGGGGAGTCCATAAAACGGGTCTTTTTGGCCTTTTCAATCATCTCCCTTACGTCTTTTACCCCCGAATGTACAGCACTCAGCATGTAAAACGGTCTTTTAAGCTCAGCGGCTATGATCTGTGCCAGTGTTGTTTTCCCGACTCCCGGTGGCCCCCATAAAATAAGGGAATGCAACTGACCCGACTCGATCACTTTCCTCAGAATAGCGCCCTGTCCGGTCAGATGCTCCTGACCGATGTAATCAGAGAGATGTTTTGGCCTCATTCGTTCGGCAAGCGGCGCAAGACCCATCAGCAATTGCATTATGAACAACATGCCAAGTTAGAATAATATTTTTAAATTTGTGGTGATATGGAAATGCCTCAGGATGTAATTAACCATTAAAAAACTGATTATGAAAGCTTTCCGAAGTTTGTTGCTTTTTGCCGGCTTTTTTTCTTTGATGTTTCCTCTGAATGCCCAGTTGGGAGATATTGGAACCCTTGTGGCTGGCGGACCGAAAGATGCTGAACTTTTGCTTCAGAACTACCTTAAACCATTTGGAAATGCCCTCGGAGCTAACCTTTCTGCCGGTTGGTACTCAACAGCTAAGTCGCATAATCTCCTGGGTTTCGACATTACGCTGTCAACCTCTGTTGCATTTGTTCCACAAGCCGACCGGATGTTTGATGCCAGCCGCCTGGCTCT
Organism: Bacteroidales bacterium; assembly: GCA_012517825.1. NCBI lineage: Bacteria > Pseudomonadati > Bacteroidota > Bacteroidia > Bacteroidales > Bacteroidales bacterium. The sequence goes on from JAAYUG010000162.1 coordinate 11,659, forward strand.
GACCAACTCAGGAAATGTTTCCGCTCATGTAACCGGCACCAGTTCACCTACTTTCTCAGGAAAGAGGGAAGCCGGCCAGGAAATCACGTATATTTATACCTACAATTCAACCCCTTATGAAATTGCCAAATATAAAACTCCTCAGGGTACCGGGCTCACATTTCTTCCCAGCCCTATGCTCAAGGTGGGAATTGGCCTGATCAAAGGCACCGAAATCATGGGGCGGTATGTCCCTAAAGTGGGTCTTGGCAAATTCGGCGATTTCAGTTTATGGGGAGTAGGAATAAAACACGAACTGAAACAGTATATTCCTGTACTGAGCAGGGTGCCCATTCTGAACATTTCTCTGATGGGCGGATATACCAAAATGAACAGCGGTGCAAATATTTCGTTTACTCCTGACGATCTTGGTGTAACCGTTTCCAATCCCCCCAGCCCGGATACCTGGAAAAATCAGAGAATGGATCTCGGCGTATCAAACTGGACGGTCAATCTTCTTGTTTCTGCTGACCTGCCAATAATTGCCGTTTACGGAGGCGCCGGAGTTTCCTCCTCCAAAACGGCACTGAAACTTAAGGGGAACTTCCCGATACCTACATTGAACACAACCACAGCCCAAGTGGAGGTTCAACCCTTGGCCAATCCAATCGATATTTCTATTGAAGGGAAAGACGGCGGCATTACCAAACCACGGCTGAATGCAGGATTTAAACTCAAGCTGGGTTTGCTTCATATCAATTTTGATTACATCTATGCAAACTATTCCATTGCCACGGCGGGATTTGGGATCAGCTTCCGTTAAATCACAAAATCAAGAACAGGGAAGGCTGGTCCGGAACTGACCAGCCTTTCGTTTTTATACTGTACCTGATGGTTTTTTGAAAAAGTTACTTAATGAAATGGCAGAATGAGACGAACGGAGAACAAAATTGGAATGAACCATCTCAACTCACTGCAACTGTCAGAATATCGCAGTTTACTGCGAATTCTCCGCCCGGCTTTTTCCGAGGGTGAAATTGCAAGAATCAAGCAGGTTATTCGTTTTCTTCATCAGTCTGTTTCGGAAAAATCCGAAGATCTGGTCGAAAAATCTTTTAACCAGGCTCTTTCGGTTGCATCGGTTGTGGCCGGAGATATAGGTCTCGGCACCCATTCAGTAATAGCTGCTTTGTTATATAAGGCCGCTGAATTACATATTGTATCTGAACACGATATAAAGAATCTGGGCGGCGATAAATGCGCTGAGCTGGTAGAGGGTCTCATCAGGATATCTTCGTTTGAAATGCAGCCTTCAGCAGGGCAGGCCGAAAATTTCAGGCAACTTCTCCTCGCTTTGGCTGCGGATATAAGGATTATACTGATTAAGCTGGCGGAAAGGCTCGTTGTTATGCGGTCTATGGATAAGGAAGACCTTCCCTTCCGCCTCCGGTTAGCATGGGAAGCATTCAATCTGTATGCTCCACTGGCTCACCGGCTGGGACTCTATAACCTGAAATCGGAGATGGAAGATATTGCCATGAAGCATTCTGACCCGGAAAACTATTTTCTGATTGAGCAGAGGCTTCGTGAAACATCAAGGAAGAGAACCCGTTTAATCAGGGAATTTATTACCCCCATCGAAAATGAATTAACCGCCCAGGGATTCCGATATGAGATAAAAAGCCGCACCAAATCGGTATGGAGCATCTGGAATAAGATGAAGAAACAACAGGTGAGCTTTGATGAAATCTATGATGTATTTGCCATCAGGATCATTATTGATTCGGAACCCAAAAATGAAAAATCAGACTGCTGGCGGGTTTACTCAATTGTCACTGATCTTTACCAGCCCAATCCGCAACGGCTGCGCGACTGGATTTCAGTACCCAAATCCAATGGCTATGAATCCCTTCATACTACGGTCATAGGCCCTGGTGGTACCTGGGTGGAGGTTCAGATTCGTACCCGCCGCATGGATGACATTGCAGAAAAAGGTTTTGCCGCCCACTGGAAGTATAAAGGAGTCCGTGATGACAATTCACTTGATCAGTGGCTTGGAAAAGTGAGGGAATTACTCGAAATGCCTGCTGCCGATGCGTCTGAAATCCTGGACGAATTGCAGCGCAATCCCCTGAACGAGGAAGTTTTCGTTTTCACCCCAAAAGGCGATCTGAGGAAGTTTCCCCAGGGAGCTACTGTGCTCGATTTTGCCTTCGATATCCATACCCAGGTGGGATGCAGTTGCATGGGGGCCAAAGTGAACGGAAAAAACGTACCCATCCGCTATGTGTTGCGAAATGGTGATAAAGTGGAAATCCTTCAGGGTAAGTCCCAGAAACCTAAACCCGATTGGCTCGATTTTGTCGTTACCACAAAGGCGAAAACCCGCATCCGCCAGTACCTGAAAGAAGAAGTTGTCCGTGAAGCCGAACACGGAAAGGAACTTCTGATGCGCAGAATGAAGAACTGGAAAGTTGATTACAACGACGAAAACATCAGAAAACTCCTCGACCATTATAAACTAAAGACATCATCCGATTTGTTTTACAGGATTTCTGTCCATGAAATTGATCTGGCCGAAGTAAAAAACATACTTACCCGCAGGGAAGAACCTGAAACTGTTGCTGAACCACTTCAGCCCGCAGTTCCTGCCGAAACAGTTACTGTCCCCCAGACCCGGTCAGAAGACTTTCTTGTAATTGATGACAAAATCAAAAACGTGGATTACCGCCTGGCCAAATGCTGTTCTCCGGTTCCGGGTGACGAGATTTTCGGATTTGTTACCGTAAGTGAAGGAATCAAAATCCACCGGATCAACTGCCCTAATGCCCGTCAGCTTCTCCAGAAATACGGATACCGGGTTGTCAAAGCTCACTGGAAATACCCGGAAGGAACTGGCTATTTTGAAGCAGTTATCCGTATAACAGGAATTGATGAGCTGGGAGTAATCAATAAACTGACGGATGTGATTTCACGCGATTTGCGGGTGAATATGCGTTCCCTCTCCATTGATGCCAAAGAAGGCATCTACGAAGGATTTGTCCGCGTAATGGTTCGCGATAAAATCCATCTTAATGAACTGATCCACCGGTTGGCAAAAGTGAAAGGCGTACTGACCGTTTCCCGGGTGGAAGGAATGTAGAACTATTCTTCCGTCTGAATGTATTTGATGGGAATTCGCAGGTAAGGTTCAAAAAACTGGCCCAGTTCAAACATGTCGTCATCTCCTTCCTCGTAGAACCAGTTGATTTCCATTCTATGCGATTCATCGACCTTATCGTTCAGTGTCTTCAAAATGTTGTGCAGAGCTTTCGAGGAACTTGTATTGATGTACTCAAACTGGAGATTGATCTGAGTAAATTCCGGCAGGTTTTCAACATACTGATTGAGCCATTCCATAACAGGCCTGTAAAAAGCAACCGGATCTTCGGGGATTGACCGCCCCGAGATTTCTATCAGCCCTCTCTGAAGCTTTACTGTTGGCGTTTGGTTTGAACCGGAAATTATCAGGTTGTCCATCGATATCCAATTTTGTAAGTATGAAAACAAATATATAAAAAATATTACGTACAATAGAATGAACTTTTCGTATTTCTTTTTTGGTAAAAAGTTAGCTTGGTATTAATTATTTTTACAAATGAATCGTTTCTGTAATTGGGTTTATATGAACAAAAACCTTCCGGTTTACCGGAATCTGTTAATTGGTATACTTTTTCTATTTCCCGGATTTATGCTGGCACAGTCAATGGAACGTTTTTTGCCTGAAAATCCAGGCAATCAATATACTGTCGAGAACACCCGGTTTTTTACCGGCAAAAAACTGTATGAATACATAGACGGCGGGGCGGAATTGTACCTTTCCTATCATTACCGGAAATGTATCAGCCGGAACTATGTTCATAGCTCTGAACCCGAAATTATCTGTGAAGTTTTTGACATGGGCAATTCGTACAATGCCTATGGCGTATTTTCCAACATGCGCGAAACGGAGAATAACGAATTTGGCCAGGGATGCCAGCGGCTGAAAGGTTCCATTCTCTTCTGGAAAAACAGGTATATAGTGTCGCTGATGACTCCGCGTGAAACTCCCGTGTCAGTTGAGACCATGAACCAGATTGCAGCTTTTGTTGATCGTGCGATCCCGGGAACCGGTCCCCTGCCTTCCATTCTTAATTATCTGCCAAAGAACGGATTAACCCGTGAAAACATCCTGTATTTTACCCATTTCTCATGGCAGAATGCTTTCTATTTTCTGGGAAGTGATGATATTCTGATGATTGGCACAAATACTCCATGTGTCTGGGCTCGTTATGGTACTCCCGAACACCGTCTTTTTCTCCTGCTGATCCGTTACGATGATAAAACGAAGGCGGAAAAAGCATTGTCTTTCTTCCGCAATGCGTTTGGTGCCGGAAAAGAGGTAAGCGTACCTGTAAAACTGGAAGACGGAACGTTCTTTACCATGGTTTGCGTGGACAATTTTTTATGCGGAGTCTTTAATGCATCCTCAGCGGAGGAGACCGAATACATGGCAGGGGAAGTGAAAAAACGTGTTTTTGAACAGAAGCACTAACAGATAAAAGAGAATCTGATTAAATTTACCGAAAACCTACAGATATGGCACCACTCACCCGTCGTGAACTGCTCAAGAAAGCAGTCGTGCTTACTGCAGGAAGCAGTGTTTATCTTGGTTCGTATGCTATACCCGGCCCGTTTTCTTCCGGAGATAAAACGAGGGTTGTCCTGATACGCGACAAGGACCTTCTTGATGGTGGAGGGAAAATTGTTCCTTCCGTTATGGAGGATATGCTGAACAAGGCACTTTGCAGCCTTTATGGAGTTTCCTCTGCCTCGGAAGCGTGGAAAAAAGTTGCCGGGCCGGCAGATGTTGTGGGGGTAAAATCGAATGTCTGGCGTTTCCTGCCAACACCGCCTGAACTGGAGGCAGCCATTGAAAAGGGTTTGCTTCAGGCTGGCGTGAAAAAGGAAAATATCAGCATCCGCGACCGGGGAGTTCTTGATGATCCGGTATTTCAAAAGGCCACCGCACTCATCAATACCCGTCCGATGAGAACGCATTACTGGTCAGGTGTTGGGAGCCTGATTAAAAATTACATTATGTTCGACCCCAACCCGCCTAAATACCATCCTGATACCTGCGCGGATCTGGCTAAGCTATGGGAGCTTCCCATTGTTAAAAACAAGACCCGCCTCAACATCCTGGTTATGGTGACTCCGCTGTTTCACGGAAGCGGACCGCATCATTTCAATGAAGAATATACCTGGCCCTATAATGGAATCATTGTGGGAACGGATCCGGTTGCTGTTGATTCGGTTGGCCTCAGAATCATCCAGGCTAAAAGAAAGCAGTTTTTCGGCGATGACCGCCCTCTGAATCCTCCGGCCAAACATATCTACCTTGCCGATACCAGGCATCACCTGGGAACGGCCGATCCTGCTAAAATTGATCTTGTTACTATGGGCTGGGCCGATAATCAACTTGTCTGAACCATGAATAAAAAACAGCGAATTTCCCTTTCCGCCATCATCCCCGGGCCTCCCGAAACAGTTTATGAGGCCTGGCTGGATGCAGATCAGCATGCCGCTTTTACCGGCGATAATGTACGGATCGAACCTTTTCCCGGTGGCACATTCAATATATGGAACGGCTATATCACAGGGCGCATCCTGCATCTCGAGCCTCCGAAACGGATTATTCAGGCCTGGCGAAGTGCTGATTTCCCGCCCGACAGCCCTGCTTCCGAACTCGAAATACGTCTTGAAAAAAAAGGCAACGATACCCTGTTCCAGCTTTTTCATAGCGGAATACCTGATGAAGTGGCCATCGATTTTAACCAGTGGTGGATCGAAAACTATATCGATCCCATGAAATTGTACTTCGGAACGCTTGCCCAGGGTACCCGCAACGAATAATGTCAGTCCGGTTTTCTGAACTTTTTCCTCTTTCCTGCGTTTCTTAACAAAAAAATGAGACCAATCCGGATTTTGTCTCTTCTAATATTTATTGCTGTGAATCATATCAACGCACAAAAACCGGACCCGCCGAGTTCCGGTTCATCCCATGCATTTGCAACCTTTGGTACCGGATGTTTCTGGTGTACGGAAGCTGTTTTCCGGGAACTGAAGGGTGTCATTTCAGTAACACCCGGGTATTCCGGCGGTCACGTCCGGAATCCTTCTTATCGTGAGGTTTGTACGGGAACAACCGGGCACGCTGAAGTCTGTCATATTGAGTTTGACCCTGAGATAATTTCTTTTAAAGAACTGCTCGAAGTATTCTGGGAAGTACATGACCCCACAACTTACAACAGGCAGGGGAACGATGTAGGCCCTCAGTACCGTTCTGTGATTTTTTACCATAATGATCAGCAGAAAAAGGAAGCGGAATATCTGAAAGCTCGTTTGAACGAACTCAATGTGTATGGTAAACCGGTTGTAACTGAAATCAGTCCTTTCCTGAACTTTTATCCGGCTGAGGATTATCATAAGGAATACTACCTTCTTCATGGCGACCAGCCATATTGCCAGATTGTGATCAGGCCCAAGGTCGAAAAGTTCCGTAAAATATTCAGGGACAAACTAAAAGACACCCTCGACCGCTGACAGAAAAGGTGGTAAGTTAATACCGGAAAAGAAGACAGGCATCTCCGTAACTCAGGAAGCGAAATCCGTTTTCCAGGGCATAGGTATAAATTTTTCTCCAGTCATTTCCTGTATAGGCGGCCACCAGCATCAGCAGAGTGCTTCCCGGTTGGTGAAAGTTGGTTATCATGGCATCAGCCAGAGCAAACCGGTATCCCGGAATGATCATGAGGCGGGTGGAGGCAAATAACCTGTCCATTCCTTTCGAATGCATCCATTTTGCCAGTGCATCAAGGGCTTCTTTGCGCGGAATGTCCTGCGGTATGTGTTTCCATTCCCATTGTTCAACCAAAAGATGATCCTTCGTTTTCCTTCCTGTCAGTAAGTTTGTGCCCAGGATATAAAGACTTTCCAATGTTCTTACGCTGGTAGTACCTACCGGAATCACCGGTCCGTCATGAGTGGACAGCCGGGTCACAAAAGCGGAGCTGACGGAAAAATGTTCGGTATGCATTTCATGTTGCCGGATATCTTCGTGCTTAACAGGCTGAAAGGTCCCGGCCGCCACATGCAGTGTCAGATGAGCGGATGAAATACCTTTTTCTGTCAACAACTTTAAAACATGCGGGGTAAAATGAAGCCCGGCAGTAGGCGCTGCCACCGATCCATTATTTCTGGCATAGATGGTCTGATAGCGTTCGCGGTCCAGTTCCACCGCCTCTCTTTTCAGGTAAGGGGGAAGGGGAACTATTCCGAAAAGTGACAATACCCCGGCAAATGAATGATGAGGAGGATCCCAGTTGAAACGTACTATACTTTCATTTCCACTGTTTTCGAGGGTTGCGGTTAAGCGTACCTTCCCTTCCGGGCTTTCCCTGATGTCCTCCAGTGGCCCTTCCTTCCAGCGTTTTCTGTTTCCTATCAGGCATTTCCAGCGGCATTCCCCGTGCCGGCCAAAGGCAACTGAATATTCGGGGGGATCATATGGATCGAGGCAGAAAATCTCAATAACGGCCCCGGTCTTTTTTCTGAACATCAAACGGGCCGGTATGACTTTTGTATCATTAAAAACCAGCAAACTGCCTGTCGGAAGATGATCAGACAAACGGGCAAATACGTCCTGTCGTATAACTCCCTCCCTGTATATCAGTAATTTCGACTGATCCCGCTCGGGAAGAGGGAAACGGGCGATCCGTTCTTCGGGCAAAGGGTATTGATAGGTCTCTGCTCTGTATATATCCGGTTTTTCTTCCGACATGTTCCTGTTCACTTCCTGGTACCTGTTCCATTTCTTTGGCGGGGCAAAATTAGCTTAAACTGCCGTTTTTTTTAGCTAACATTCCATTCTTGGCTAAATTTGCAGAAAAAAAATATGAAAATTCAACCGGGCGACAGGGTGCGTTTCCTTGATGACGTGGGAGGCGGTATAGTAAAATACCTGTCGGGTAAGGAAATTGCCATGGTCGAAACGGAGGAAGGTTTTGAGATCCCTGTCAGTGTGAAAAAACTGGTGAAGGTCAGTGAAACTCCCGAAAATGTTACCAGACAGAACCCAAAGACCGTTAAACCTGCGGCAGAGAAAACGGAAAAAAGCTCCCCGCCGGCATCCGACCAAAATATATCCGAAACGCTGTTTCTGGGAATCGTCCCGGTTAATCCGTTTTCCATTGCCCTGAGCGATTTTTACGTTTACCTTGTTAATGATACTTCGTGGCACATGATGTTTGTAATGTCGGAAGAGCAAACCGGCAACCTGCACCTGATGGCATCAAAAATCATGGAACCATTAACCAAGATGAAAATTGCCACTCTTACACAGTCGCAGATATCGAAGGCTGTTTTCCGGATTTCCCTGCTTCCTTTCAGGAAAGACCCATATCCGTACCGGCCTTCGGCCGATGCTCTTCTGGATCTGAGGCAATACGCCTTTTACAAACAAAAGATTTTTCAGGAAAACGATTTTTTTGAATCTCCGGCAGTTCTGATATCCGTTTATTCACAAAAAGCTGAAAATACGAACGAACCAGACCTGAGAGCAAAAGACCTGTCCGATCTTACGGAAGAAAAGAAGAAAACACCCAAATTTCCCGAAACAGAAGAAGTGGATCTTCATATTGAGAATTTGGTAGAAAATCCGGGCTCTTTAACTCCTTCGGAAATACTGAATATTCAAATGGCACGCTTCATCACCGCACTGGAGGGGGCTATTCTTGCCAGGCAGAAACGAATTATTTTCATTCATGGTGTTGGTAACGGTCGTTTAAAATACGAAATACGAAAAACACTGGATGAAAAATACAGCCACCTTCGTTACCAGGATGCATCGTATCAGGAATACGGGTTTGGAGCTACCATGGTTATTCTGAGGCACTGATCAGCCGGTTTGCAGATTTTTTCCTATAATTGCGTTTGTAATCGGCCATCAAATTGCATTCAAACTGAATAAGGCATCAATGAGTGTTCTCGTCAACAAAAATTCGCGGGTACTGGTTCAGGGATTCACGGGAAAGGAAGGTACTTTTCATGCCCAGCAGATGATTGAATACGGTACCAATGTGGTGGGTGGTGTTACTCCGGGTAAGGGGGGGCAAACTCATCTGGGGTTGCCTGTGTTTAATACCGCGTGGGAAGCCGTGAGAAAAACGGGTGCCGATGTTTCGGTTCTTTTTGTGCCTCCTGCCTGGGCGGCCGATTCCATCATGGAAGCTGCCGATGCCGGTATCAGTGTGATTGTGGCCATTACTGAAGGAATTCCTGTTGCCGATATGGTTCGCGTGAAAGCTTTCTTGCAGTCGCGGCATTCACGTCTGATCGGCCCTAACTGCCCCGGTGTGATTTCACCCGGAGAAGCAAAGGTCGGTATCATGCCGGGCTTCATTCACAAAAAAGGCTGTGTCGGCATTATTTCGCGTTCCGGAACCCTTACCTATGAGGCTGTAGACCAGGTTACACGTACCGGACTGGGGCAATCTACCTGCATTGGTATTGGCGGAGACCCTGTTGTCGGTACTTCCATTCTGGAAGCCATGAAACTTCTGATGAACGACCCCGAAACCGAGGGCATCATCATGATCGGCGAAATCGGCGGAAGTTTGGAAACGGAAGCAGCCCTCTGGGTGCGCGATCACGGCAGAAAGCCTGTTGTCGGTTTCATTGCCGGAAAAACGGCCCCCAAAGGAAGAAGAATGGGCCATGCCGGAGCAATTATCGGCGGAAAGGATGATACCGCCGCCACCAAAATTGAAATTCTGCGCTCCTGCAATATTCGGGTTGCCGACTCGCCTGCCGATATCGGTTCCCTGATGGCACAGGTACTGAAATGAGAAATATTTCTGAACTCTAAAACTGATAACCTATGAAATTACTTGAAGGAAAAACAGCACTTATTACCGGTGCTGCACGGGGTATCGGAAAGGCTATTGCCCTCCGTTTTGCGTCTGAAGGCGCCGATATTGCTTTCACCGACCTGGCATACGACGACCATGCAAAAGCTCTGGAAACAGAATTGCGCCAGATGGGAGTGAAAGCCAAAGCGTATGCTTCCGATGCTTCTGATTTTGCTGACACCGAAAATGTTGTAAATCAGGTAATTGACGATTTCGGGAAAATTGATATTCTGGTCAACAATGCCGGAATTACCCGGGATACCCTCCTGATGCGAATGACCGAACAGCAGTGGGATGCCGTGATCAGTGTCAATCTGAAGTCGGTCTTTAATTTTACCCATGCTGTTCTGAAATCTATGCTGAAAACCCGCAACGGGTCAATTATTAATATGAGTTCCGTAGTGGGGGTGGCAGGAAATGCCGGCCAGTCAAATTATTCTGCCTCAAAGGCCGGTATTATCGGATTCACCAAATCGGTTGCCCGTGAACTGGGATCCCGGAACATCCGGTGCAATGCCATAGCTCCGGGATTTATCATGACCGACATGACGGCAAAATTGCCCGAAGATGTTAGGGCCGAATGGATTAAGCGAATTCCCCTTCAGCGGGCTGGTACTCCGGAAGATGTGGCCAATGTGGCTCTTTTCCTTGGCTCTGATTTGTCTTCTTATGTCAGCGGGCAGGTAATCAATGTCTGCGGCGCAATGCAAACCTGAGGATCTATCAGGCTAAGAAAATATCCTGATATCTCATTCGCTGTCGAGCACATCAAGCAATGCTTTTGCAGCTTCTTCGGGGCCTGTTCTTTCAAAACCGCTGATTCCCAATCGGGTCCGGAATTGGCCGACAAACACGCCTGCCTTAAAAAAGGCATCAAAATACTGCTTTGCAATCTGATCATGCAACTCACGGTACTGCGGGGGCCCAAACACGTTGGCATAGTATGAATGCACAATTCCTGTCGATGTGGTTGTTCCCTTGCTCATTACAGCGCCGGCTTCAAATACGGCCATAGCCTCCTGAGGACTGTCAAACCGCTCGATAATGGGATGCTCCTCATCAACTATTTCATAATTGTTGGCATAAAAGATATAATCAATTTTGGTACCCCTGATCAGTTCCTTAAAGGTGGTGACGGGCAGAATGATGCGCGCATTCACCTGGGAAGGACTCATGATAATGGCCCGGTCAATCTGTCCCAGGGCATATCCTTCCTGTAAATCATCCAGCCTCAGAAAAGCCCCTATTTCTGTACCATAGCCTATGATTTCTCCCCCGGTACCGATTTCCAGCGAACCCATATCGTCAGCAATAATCGTCATGTACCTGATACGGTCCTTCCCGATCAGCCGGAAGGCTTCCAGTGATTCTGATTTCCCTGCACCTGTATCCCCTATGAAAAGAACGGTTTTTTCCGTGTTTTTCATGGCTATTTTTACCAGTGCCCCATGAAATGGCATCCGGCCTTCTTTCATCATCCTGGCGTTGTGCAGGGTCAGCATCATCTTCTTCAGATAACCGAAGTACCCGAATTCGTCTTTGTTTGGACAGGCCCCGATTAATATACCATTTTTCTCGTCGTCGAAAAATACCGTCTGGTAATTACCGAGCGGGGACAGATCCTCATTGCATCCGTAAACAAAGAGGGCATCCGGAATGCGCTCAAGATCTTCATCATCGGCAATTTCGAAAAGATTGCAGAGTGACATGCCCAGATCGAGAAATCGGTGATGAAAATATACCATAATAATCAGTGGCCCTACTTTGGCAGGGTAACACAAAAATTCGTCCGGTGTTATCGTTATAATTTCCAGAGGATTACGGCATATTTTTTGAAACTTCCCACCCCGTTTGTTAGTAGGTGGATTCAGGATCAGGGGAGGATTGAGCAGAATTTGCCGTACAATGGGTATATTCTTGAGTTTCTGATATTCTCCTTCCGGCAAAGGAACTTCTTTTGGCAACGCTATGGCAGCTGCCTCAGCTCCGGCTGTTACCTGCCGGTATACCCTTGGAACTTTCCCTGTAAGGTTTTTCTGAATTTCCCGGTAGGTCTTCCGAACAAGATGCGTCAGGTTTTCAATCGATTCATTGAAGGTACGGTAGGGCCTTTTGTCAAGAACATCATTTTCGGAATTCAGGACAATAAAACGATCATAGGTTCTCCAGAAGTTGTACAGATACTCAACGAAATCATTCAGCACATCACGGTCGCTGATGAATTCATCGGCCTGTTCAATTTTTCCCTGGAGCAGATCGGCAGGTACCTTGCTGAGAAGAGACAAAAGATCAGAGAATTTATCAAGTACTTTCCTGTCGGGTTTTCGGTTACCAAAAATTCCCAGCAGGGGGGACTGTTTTTCACTGAGCCTTTCAACCGCTATTGAAAGAAGGTGACGAAAAAGGGAGCTTTGAAGAAGTTCTTCCGGAGTTTCACATAGCCTTCCCCGCAGGTCAATAATGACCTTGTTTCCAAGAATCTCGAATGTTTTGTCTTCTCTGTTCTGCATCGTAAATAAAATTATGTTGTGCAGCACAAAAATAATCAAATGAATGAAACATTGCCTTTGTTTTGCTCCTTCATCTTTTCCTCAATATGAACCAATATATCACTATTTTTGCCATCAGTAAATTTTAAACCTTTTGCATGCATAACACACTGTTTTACATAATTTTAGTCGTAATACTGGCTGATTACCTGCTGGACCGGTACCTTGAATGGCTGAACGACCGCAACTGGTCAGCTACACTTCCTCATGAATTAAGCGATGTATATGACCCGAAGGAATATGAGCGTTCCCAGAGATATCATCGTGACAATAACCGCTTTGAATGGATCACTTCCACCTTTCAGCTTCTTGTTGTACTGGGAATGCTTTTTTTCAATGGTTTTGCCCTTGTCGACTCCTGGGCCAGGAATATGGTGTCAAACCCTGTCGGCATTTCCCTTGTCTTTTTCGGAATCATAGCCCTGGCTTCAGACATCATCAGCATACCATTTTCTGTTTACGAAATATTTGTTATTGAGGAAAAATACGGTTTTAATAAAACCACGCCCCGGATTTTTGTTACCGACAAACTCAAGGGGTATCTCCTGGGTCTCCTTCTCGGCGTTCCTCTTGTTGCACTCATCGTCTGGTTTTATACAGTTACAGGAAAATCCTTCTGGCTTTATACCTGGGGACTGGTGGTTTTCTTTCTGGTTTTCATGAATATGTTCTATTCCGATCTGATTGTTCCCCTGTTCAACAAACAGACCCCTTTGCCCGAAGGAGACCTCAGAAATGCCATTCTTGCCCTGGCTGAAAAGGCCGGATTTCCGATCAAGGATATTTATGTTATCGACAGTTCCAAACGGTCTACCAAATCAAATGCCTATTTCACGGGACTGGGACCCAGAAAAAGAATTGTCTTATACGATACCCTGATTCAGGATCTTTCTCCGGAAGAAATTACGGCAACCCTTGCGCACGAAATTGGCCATTACAAGCTGAAACACACACGTCTGGGCCTTATTTTGTCGGTTATACAGACGGGTATTACGCTGTTTATTCTCTCTCTCTTCATTGACAATCCCGGGCTTTCCAGAGCCCTTGGAAGCGAACAGCAAGGCTTTCATCTTTCGCTGATTGCTTTTGGCCTGCTGTATTCTCCCATTTCAATGGTGCTGGGGCTTGGTGCAAACTTGATTTCCCGAAAACACGAATATGCTGCCGACAGATTTGCTGCAAAACTCGGGCTATCCCATTCTCTTATCAGTGCGCTTAAGAAACTCAGTGCAAAAAACCTTTCAAACCTTACCCCGCATCCGGCGTATGTGTTTTTTCACTATTCCCATCCCACCCTGCTTCAGAGAATGAAGGCTCTCACGTCATTTACCCTCCCGAAATGATTCCTGTTTGCACAAAAAAATCCGGAACGGCAGATATCTCCTTGCGGCAAATGAACTATTTGACAGTTCATGGTGTTTCTTTGAAAACTTTCGGTATGACTGTTGAAGAGTTCCTTAATACTTTGCAGCTTGAACATCCGCCTGACCATTTTCCCCCACTTCTTCGTGCCCTCTGGTATGAAAAAAAAGGCGACTGGAACACAGCACACAGGCTTGTGCAGACGATTCATACGCCACGGGCGTGCAGAATCCATGCATATCTGCACCGCAGAAATGGCGACAATGAAAACGCAGCCTACTGGTACCAGAAAGCACGTCAGCCTTATCCATCTGTCGACCCGGAAAAGGAATGGGAAATTCTTTTAGCTAAATTGCTTTAGATTATTTTTTAATCTTTGTTTATGAATGCTGCCGTCATTACCATCGGAAAGGAAATTCTCATAGGTCAGATTACCGATACCAATGCAGCTTTTATCGGGCAGAAGCTCACCGAAACCGGTCTGGAAGTAGTAAGAATGATTACTGTTGCTGATACGGTGGAATCGATCGGATCAGCCCTAAAGGAAGCATCGGAATATGCCGGTATTATTATTTCTACCGGCGGACTGGGCCCCACTTCCGATGATGTTACAAAACCTGCCTTATGCCGCTATTTTCAGACCTCACTTACCCTTCACCGGCCAACACAGGACCATATTCAACAGCTTCTGGCGGCACGCAACATGCAGATGAATAAGCTGAATGCCGCTCAGGCCATGTTGCCGGCTTCCGCGCAGGTTCTTTTCAATCAGTACGGAACGGCTCCGGGGCTCTGGTTCGAAAAGGAGGGAAAGCACTATATCTTCCTGCCAGGCGTCCCTTTCGAAATGAAAGCTATATTGCTTGATGATGTGCTGCCTGAACTGAAAAAACGATTCTCTCTGCCCTTAATTCTTCATCGAACCATTATGACCCAGGGCCTTCCTGAATCATATATGGCTGAGCGATTACAGGATTTTGAAAAACAACTGCCTCCCGGTGTCTCCCTGGCATACCTGCCTTCCTATGGAGGTGTCCGCCTGCGCATTTCGGCCTCGGGCAGGAACCGGCAGGAACTGGAACATCTTGTTGATGGGCAGATTCAGCTTGCCCTGAAGGTTATTCAGCCCTTTGTATACGGATATGATGAAGAATCCCTTCCGGAAGCTATCGGAAAAATACTGCGGGAAAGAAAACTGTCTCTTTCGGTGGCAGAAAGCTGTACAGGAGGCTCTATAGCCGCGGCCGTTACCTCCGTTCCGGGAAGTTCGGAATACTTCAAGGGCGGAGTTGTAGCCTACAGCAATGAAATCAAAGAAAAAGAACTGTTGGTACCCGCCGGCCTAATTCAGAAACATGGTGCAGTGAGCAAGGAAGTAGTGATGGCCATGGCCGGAGGCATTCTCAGGAAGTTTAATACCGACCTTACCATTGCCGTTACGGGAATTGCCGGTCCCGGCGGCGGAACACCCGATAAACCTGTCGGAACTGTCTGGATTGCGGTTGGTGATAAAAGCAATATTGTTGTCCGGGCATTCAGGTTCGGCGAAAACCGGGAAAGAAACATTTACCGGACCACCCAGACAGCCCTGAATATGCTTCGCATGCTGGTTCAGGGTATAGACATTCACGCCGTTTTCCAGGGCTTGCCCTGATAAGGTCTGTCACCGGGCGTAACAATAAATGCATTTGCTCCGGCAGGTCCCGTACCCGCCAATATCGGTACTGAGGGTGCACAAACATGCTTTTCTCTGGCCGGGATCTTTCTTTGGTGTGATATTCAACCCGTAAAGGGAATTGATCAGTTCTGCATCAATGCAGGCTCCCGGTATAACACCACTGGCTGATACATCTGTTTCCGAAGAACATGTCTGAAGGGTTATCCCATGCGACCGGGCCACCTGAAGCAATGACTGCAGAAGTTCTGCCTTCACCTCAACGGGGGGATCATATGCCCCGCACCGGGTAAGGTTCGTGCGGCATTTCCGGTAAAACTGAACAAAGCTGGTAATGCACCGGAAGGTAAAGTTCTTAAGATATTCGGCCATTTCCGCAAATTTTTCCTTGTGAAAGCCTTCGGTATAACGGGGTGTAAAAATAATGGGGTCGTACCGCCATATGACCGTTCCGGCCGGCATCCTGGAAGCCAGTTCTGCCAGGCTGGCCAGGCGTTTTTCCATGGGAGGAAAGCCTGGTTCCAGATCGGTTCCATAGGGTGTAACTGTGTACAGAAACAAAACCGGATATCCTGCTTCTTTTATCTCCCGCAGATAAGGCAGGAGGGGCTTTGCATTCCGCGTCCAGAATACAATACAATCCACATCTTCCCTCAGCAGGCTAACTTCCCTCTCCACAGAGGGACGAAAGGGATTTTTTACCCGTGTTTTTCCCGCCCGCAACTGCTCCATGAACCAGAGCGCATGCCAGGCAGGAATATCGGTACGACGGCTTGCGCTGATGATCATGCTTCAGAAAGCATTATACGGATTGTATTTCCGGCATGGGGAAGGGTATGACCAATACCGTAAAGAGGTATTGTATTTTCCTGGCAAAATCTCTCGAATTCGTGGGAATGATTTTCTTCCACCGCCAGCAAAAGCCCGCCGCTGGTCTGCGGATCACAGAGAATCATTTTTTGATGATGGTCCAGCGGACTGATTTTTTCACCGTAGCTTTTAAAATTCCGGTATGTGCCTCCGGGTATAGTGTTCAGCCGGATATATTCCTCAATTCCTTCAATAACCGGCACATGGGCAAAATCAATAACTGCATCAGTTCCACTTCCTTCACACATTTCCAGAAGATGTCCGGCCAGTCCGAAACCGGTCACATCGGTCATGGCCGTAACATAGGGAAGGGTTGCCAGCAGACTGCCGGCTGTATTCGGAGTTAGCATCAGATCCCGTGCCTTTGAAAGATGCTCGGGCCGGGCCAGCCCTTTTTTCTCGGCCGTTGAAATCATGCCAATCCCCAGTGGTTTTGTAAGATATATTCTGCACCCCGGAGTGGCCGTCGAGTTCCTCTTCAGGTATTTTGTTTCAACAATTCCTGTAACCGCCAGACCAAAAACAGGATCCTGAATATCAATGCTGTGCCCTCCTGCCAGGGGAATTCCGTTTTGGGTACACACACTGCGTGCGCCCTGCACCACCGTTCCGGCAACCTGGGGCGGCAATTTGTCGACCGGCCAGCCCAGAATGGCTATGGCCAGCAAAGGCTTACCCCCCATGGCATATACATCGCTCAGGGCATTCGTGGCGGCTATTCTTCCGTAATCGAACGGATCATCAACAATGGGCGTGAAAAAATCCGTGGTACTGATAAGGGCTGTCCCATTGCCAAGGTCATATACTGCAGCATCGTCCCTTTCATCATGACCCACCAGAAGGTTTGGGCTTATCAGGTCGGATGACTGCCCCTGCAAAATTTCTTCCAGTATCCTTGGTGCAATTTTACATCCGCATCCGGCACCCGGACTGAATTGTGTCAACCGTATAGTTTCCATAAAGGCAACTAATTTGAAAAAATTAATTCTTTACCTAAAGTAATCAAGTCTTGAATATTGAAATTCAGAGTATTATCTATGTAAAATGTTTTGATGATCTGATGCTGTTTTTTGTCCAGTTGGCGTGAGTAAACCTTGTCGTAATAATGAAGAGCAATTTCGGCAGCCTCTTCGTACTTTCCTTCATGAACTGCTGTAATGGCCTGCTGGCATTTCTCACTCCCCAGGCGCCTTATAAGTCCTCGGAATACTGCTGTTAAGGTTTCATGGTCGGTAATGGCATACTCCCTGACCAGCCTTTCCAGTCGCTCCGTAAATGGTCTGCTGATGCAAACCAACGGGGCTTTTTCCATCTGATCAAATAAACTGCGGGGAAGGAACAGTTTTCCTATGGTAATGCTCTCATTTTCAATCCATACCGGCTTATCCGGTTTCAGCGTTCTGAATGCTTCAAACAGGTTGTTTTCAAATTGCTCCTGGGTAGGTTGGCCGGGTTGTCCGATGGCTCCAAAGGCAGATCCTTTATGACAGGCAATTGCTTCCAGATCCAGTATCTGTTCCCCCTCTGAAGCCAGCATGCGAAGGATTTCCGTTTTTCCGGCTCCGGTTTCTCCGCCCAGTACAATCAATTTCAGGGGGGTCCGGAATTTTTCGAGTACATACCTCCGGTAGGCCTTGTATCCTCCTTCCACAACGTAACATTGCATTCCCGCTGTTGAAAACAACCAGGCCAGGCTTCCGCTCCGCATACCTCCCCGCCAGCAATACAAAATGATTTTTCGTTCCGGGGAAATTTCCCGGGCTTTCTCAATATAGCTTTTTAACCGGGGACCAACGATTTCCATGCCCAGAAGAACGGCCGCGTCGGATCCGTTGTGGGCATAGACCTTGCCTATCAGGGCCCGTTCGTTGTTGTCGAACAAAGGAATCTGTA
>JAAYUG010000163.1 GCA_012517825.1 Bacteroidales bacterium
GCATAAAGAAAATCGTATCACCCGGTTGGATCTGACTCATGGACTGGTTGAGCTTCTGCAGCGTCTTCCAGGCTTTCTGGGGGGTGGACCCATCGGCAAGGTCATTTCCGTTCTTTGAATCAAGATAAAAGGAACGTGCCCTGAGAATGCCCCAGGTAGCCAGCATCAGAAAAAAAATTGATACAACTTTTTTCATATCCTTGTTTTAAGATGGGAACCTTAACTCTATGGACCCGGGTAAGATTTGTTCAGAACATTGAATACCATATATATACAAATGAAAAAATGGATAAATGTTTCTGTTTCCCGTCGTTTTTATGTTCCCTTCCTGACGGGAATGATTTCTTTCCACACGCCGGGATGCAATACCGTAAGAAAACGGTTAAATCCCCTTGTATCCCAGAACCAAGTAAGCAGGATGACCGGAATCACTTCGATGCCAAAAAGAACCGGCCAGAAAGGTGACCAACAGGGCCGAATAAGAACATTCAGGCTGATCATAAAGAAATACTGAATAACAAAAACAAACAGAGAGTTTCGGCCAATCAGCTTCAGAAGTTCCATTATGTTCGGAAGAAAATTCCTGCGGATCATCAGGGCAAGAACATACAGCATAAACAAACCGGTGCCTCCGTAAAACAACAGGTAAGACAGGCCGGGAGGATTTTTCTGACCATGGAAAAGCAAAGCGCCGAGGTAACCAATGTCAACCTCCCACCCCCGGATTCTCAGAATGGCCTTTATTCCCTGCAGCACCAAAAATATTCCGATGAAGAGCATCGATAAACGCAGCAACATCCTCTCAATTTTCAACAAGGCATTTTCACGGTAATACACGCTGATTCTTTCTCCGATAGCAGTACCGGCAAAAAACAGGGCAAACCATGGCAGGAAAGGAAACACATCAAACCAATGGTGCTTTAGATTCCCGGTTACAGGTTCCATCCAGAAGGACACATGCCAGTTATTGATTGAAAGCTCCAGCACAATGATCCAGCTGATAATGAAGATTCCGGCACTTATTGCCAGGCGCATAGCAGGCCGTATTTTCGGCAGAAGATAGCTTCCGGCTATCATGCTGAGTCCAATCGTATCGGTAATAAACAACATCCGGTAATTGTGGCCATAATAATGAAGGTATGGCAACATGATGATAAATATCAGGATGTGCGCCACCAGCAGGAGGAACAACCCCCTGTCAATGTATTTTTCCCGTATCCGTTGATAACCTCCCGGATTGGACCGAAACAGATACCCCAGCATGGTACCGCTGATGAGCATGAACGAAGGGGAGGCAATCATTGTAATGTTATACATGGCTTCGAGCAGCCTTGTTTTCCCGTGATATCCCAAATAGAATTCAGAAAAATGGGAAAGAAAAACAAACAACATGGCAGCTCCCCGCCCTGCATCAATTACCTCTATCCTTTTCTTCTTTACCGGAACTCCTGCTTCAGCTGTCATATTCACCTGTCTATTATTTTTTCGTATTACTTTTCAGAGCATCTTGCTGTCTTTTTTGGAGAGCTAGCAAACGGCCCGGTTTTGCTTTTTTAATCATTACTGACCCGATGCAGATTTCCCTGTCACCTTCAGCAACAGGTTGTAGAGCAATTTGCCGTTCACATCCCACGAAAGCCGCTCACGGTAATGCCTGAAAGCATTCAGACTAAGCCTGCGGTAGTTATCCTGATTGTTCCAGAGGCCGGCAATAAAGTCGGCCATTTGTTCAGGGGGGGCATCCGGAGAAAACAACTGGCCGTTCCTGCCCGAATGCACTGCGGCAGAAACTCCTCCCGTATCATGCGTTATGCAAGGCAGTCCGAAAGCCGATGCTTCGGCAAATACCAGTCCAAAAGCTTCGGCATACGTGGGCATCAGAAAAAAATGAGACGTTCGGTACAGGTTGTACAAAACCTCCCTCTGTTCCGGAATCTGCTTGTTCAGAAAAGGATATCTTTTTACGATTCCATCAGCCAGATAGCCTTCCGGAACGTGACAGCCAGCCACAATCAGTTCTGCCGGTATTCCCCTGAGATTGAGCATTTTTGCAACTTCATATGCCTTGGCTCCCCCCTTGCGGTACCAGTCAACCCCGATAAACAAAAGGCGGATCTTGCTGAAATCTTTTTTTTCATTCCAGAGCTGAATATCTGCCTCCGTATGGGCATTTTCTATATTTCCCCCGAAAGGGATTACATGGACTTTCTCTTCCGGCACGCCATAGTACGAAATTGCCTTGTCAGCAGCCCAGTGTGATGAATATACCACGGCAGCAGACCGCCGGAAGGACTCTTCCTCGATAATATGCCCGGAGCGGATGCTGATTTCATGCACATTGGAAAAATCGCTGTAATAGTCAATTACATTGGCAAAACATGCATCCGTATAAAAAACCAACGGCAGATCGGTCTCAAGGAAAGCAACAGGCAGATTGGCAGGACAGAAAACCACATCGGCCTTTATTTTTTTCAGTCGGCGGGCCACCTGTCTGGCATAGCTTCTGGCCACCGAAAGGCTTCTGTCAATCAGATATTTTTTCCCCGTCAATGCCGGTATTAACCGTTCTTTCATCTTTTCAACCAGAAAACCCGGCATCTGCAAATCGTCAATATATTCTATTATAGCACCGTTTTTTTCCAGTGCTCTGGCAATATAATGGTTCAATCCGCTCCAGGACCTTACATCACGAGCACTGTAGCGGCTTACATAGGCAATCTTCATCATACAAACTTTACCTTACACAAACCATTCTGAAGAAATATTGTTGCATTCCGATCCGATTATTTTTACAAAATTCACCATTCCGCTCCAATTCCTGTCCTTTTTTATTTTCTTTTTACAGGACTATTCAGGCCGTTTATCACACGTTAATACCCATTGATAAAATTCCCGGCAATAAACAGGTTTTTGGGTCAACATTTTTGGTACTTTAAAACTTTCTAAGATGAACATTACCATTTCTCCCCTGTTAGTTGCAAGGTAATTACTTTCAGCCTTTCATCTGATGAAACGTTGTGAAGAAAGGCTTGCTAACCAGCAGGATAAGGATAAAGGTAACAGAACCTAACCTCTATGTGTGGATTTGTCGGGCTTATTAACAAAAATCATCATTCAGCCGAACCCGGCCTGCTCAGGGCAATGGCCGAAACCATACGTCACCGCGGCCCTGACGACGAAGGGCAATATGTGGATGGCCCGCTGGGTCTGTTCCACAAAAGGCTGTCCATCATCGACCTCGCAACGGGTCATCAGCCCATGGAAGATGACGGACTGGTCATCGTCTTTAACGGTGAAATCTACAATTACGTTGAACTGCGCAACGATCTGATCCGGCTTGGATACGTTTTTCATACTGCCTCCGATACGGAAGTCATACTCAAGCTCTACCGGCATTACGGTGCTGAAGGCATCCCTCTGCTGAACGGGATGTTTGCCTTTATTCTTTATGACAAAAATAAGCAGGAACTGTTGGTGGCAAGGGATCACTTCGGGATCAAACCCCTGTATGTTTTCGAGAATGAACACCTGCTGCTTTTTGCCTCCGAAATAAAAGCCCTGCTGGCGCATCCCGGGGTGAAGCCGGAGGTGAACTACCCCATGCTCAATGAGTACTTTGTGTTTCAGTTTGTGGTAGGAAATGATACCCTGTTCAAGGGAATCAAAAAATTCATGCCCGGCTGTTATACCCTCTATAACCTGCATGATTTCAGCCGTACAACAGTTCAGTACTGGGAACCGAATTTCAAGATCGACCTGTATCATACCGAAGAATACTTTGCCCATGAACTGGAAAGACTTCTGGAGGAAACCGTGAAATGGCAGCTGCGCAGTGATGTACCCCTGGGCACGTACCTGAGCGGGGGGCTCGATTCATCGCTGGTTACCATGCTGGCCGCCCGTTTGTCTGATCAGCCCATTGCTTCGTTCACGGGAGCGTTTGACGAAGGACCCTCCTTTGATGAATCGCGCTATGCCGCCATTGTTGCCGAAAAAGCCGGCGCGAAGCACCATGTTATATATATGAAACCGGAAGATTTTATCGATGCCATACCTACCCTCATCTATCACCTTGACGAACCGGTGGCCGGCCCGGGCCTTTTCCCGCAGTATATGGTATCCCGGCTGGCGGCACAAAATGTGAAGGTGGTCCTTGGAGGACAGGGCGGCGATGAAATCTTCAGCGGGTATGCCCGTTACGTAATTGCTTATCTGGAACAGGCCCTGAAAGGTGCCATATTCGAAACCAACGAAGAAAAAGAACATATCGTTTCCCTGCAGTCCATTCTGCCGAATCTTCCCTACATCAAAAGTTACCTGCCCATGCTGAAAAGATTCTGGAGCAAGGAAACCTTTGAACCTATGGACCGTCGCTACTTCCATCTCATTGACCGGTTTGACGGCAATTCCGGCATATTTACCGAAGACTATCTTCGGCAGTTTGATCGGGAAGCGATTTTTGCCAAGTTCCAGACCCTGTTCAACCATCCCGATACCCTTTCGTACATTAACAAAATGACCCATTTCGATATGTTCGGGAGTCTGCCGGGATTATTGCAGGTGGAAGACCGCGTGAGCATGGCGGTTTCGCTCGAATCGCGGGTTCCTTTGCTCGACCGCCGCATCGTTGATTTGGTTTCCGTTATGCCGGCCGGCCTTAAATTTAAAGGCGGCGAAATGAAATACATTTTGAAAAAGGTTATCCGCGACATCATCCCTCCGGAAATCTTTAACCGCAAAGACAAGATGGGCTTCCCGGTACCTTTGCATATCTGGGCGCGCGGACCAGTCGGCTCCTTTTTTAAAGATATATTACTATCGAAAAAAGCCCGTGAGAGGGGTATTTTTGATCCCGGCAAAGTCGAGGCCCTTATCCGCAATGAAGATGCCTTTGGAAGGGCACTCTGGGGGGCACTGAGTGTGGAATTATGGTTTAATACATTTATTGACAACTAATTACAAAAAACATGAAGCATCTGGATGGTACCGAATGGAAAGTAAAAAAAATCGGAGTGATCGGCCCCGGCATTGTGGGCATGCCCATGGCAGCCCTGCTGGCCCATGCACGGATCCGTATCGGCTCAAAAGAACCGGCCAAAGTAGTGGTAGTGCAGAGAAATTCCACCCACAGCGGATGGAAAGTAGCTGCCATTAATCAGGGACGTTCCGTTATCGGCGGCATTGAACCGGGCCTGGATGATATTGTCAGGGAATCAGTACAGGAAGGCCTCCTTTCGGCAAGCCACGATTACTCCGTTCTCACTGATGCCGATGTGGTGCTTGTGGCCATCCAGACTGACAAAAAAGGGCTTGAACCAGATTACGGCCCACTCTTTTCAGGGTTAACCGATCTGGCTGTTGCTCTTCAGAAAAAGCCTTCCGGAAAAATACCCCTCGTTGTTTTTGAATCCACCCTGGCCCCATCCACCATGGATACGCTGATCAAACCCTTCTTCGCCAGCTATGGCCTGCAGGAAGGAAAAGATATTCTTCTTGGCAACAGCCCCAACCGGGTTATGCCCGGAAGACTGGTAGAACGGATAGCGCAGGCCGACAAGCTGGTGGCAGGTCTTCATCCGCTGACTCCCCAGCTCATCCGGCATCTGTATTCCTTCATTGTTACCCGGGCCGAACTGCACACCACCAACAGCTACACGGCAGAAATTGTGAAAACTCTGGAAAATGCCTACCGGGATGTACGGATTGCCTTTTCGGCCGAGATCGTCAGGTATTGCGACGACAACGACATTGATTTTTATGCCCTTCGCGATGAGGTGAATAAAAAACTGGCCCGCCCCGACGAAAGTTCGTCCAACCCCACTGCTGTCCCTACCGGAGCGATGCTGATTCCTGCTCTCGGCGTGGGGGGCCATTGCCTGCCGAAAGACGGCATTCTGCTGTGGTGGAGAAAGCTGGAAAAAGACGGCCCATCCTCAGACAGTCTGATACTCAAGGCACGGGAGATCAATGACGAGGCTCCTGCCAAAACACTGGAACTGGCCGAAAAACATTTTGGCAGCCTGAACGGCAAATCAGTTGCCCTCCTGGGTGCCGCCTACCGGTTTAATTCCGAAGATACCCGCAACAGTCCCACCCTTGTGTTTGCCAGAGAACTTATCAGCAAACGCTGCCGGGTTGTTCTGCATGATCCGTTTGTTAAAAAAGACGATCAGAACATTCTGCGGTATGGTTTCAGCGACATTCTTACCCACAACCTTTCCGAAGCCCTCCGTGAAGCTGAGTACATTTTTGTATGTACAGCCCATTCGGTGTATGTAGACGGACTGAGTGAAATTCTTTCCTCTGCCCCGATGGCCCGGGGCTTGTTTGATGCCTGCAATGCCTATCCGCGAAAGAATCTGAGCCAGGAAACAGTGCGCATGGCCGGCATCGGCAAGGGCAGAAAAATACCTACCACGACGTTTGTCGATTTTGTTTACAAGGGCTTCCGGGCAATGGAAACGGGTGTGGCCAATGAAGTTGCTATGCTCTGCAATTTCTTCAACCAGGAATACCATTTGAACGAATTCAACCGGGTGCATTACGGTAGGGTGCGCGAACTGGCGGGAACCTGTACCACAGGCTGCGACCTGGCAGTTCCCGGACAGGTGAACCATTCCGTGGAATACGACGGCTTTATCCCACGGCTGGTGCAATGCGCCCTTCAACAGGCCCGGACAAATACTTTTTCGGCCTTATGAAAGCAGGAATTGTGGGCGGCGGCATGCTGGGCCTCTACCTGGCCCACCGTCTGCGCAAAGCAGGCTGGGATGTTACCGTGCTGGAAGAAGCACCTTCCACAGGCGGCCTGGCTTCTGCCTGGCAGATCGGACCCTATACCTGGGATAAATATTATCACGTCATCTCCCTTTCCGACACGGTCCTTCGTTCCTTCCTCAAGGAAATGAACCTTGCCGAACAAATCGTATGGAAAGAAACCCGGACAGGTTTTTATACCGACGGACGGCTCTATTCCATGTCCAACACCAAAGAGTTTCTTGCTTTTCCTCCCCTGAATCTTGCCGATAAGCTCAGGCTCGGAGGAACCATTTTTCTCGGCTCACTTATAAAAAGTCCGCGGCGCCTCGAAAAAATGCATGTCGCCGACTGGCTTACACGGTGGTCGGGAGAACGAACGTTTGAAAAAATCTGGCTTCCCCTGCTGAAAGCAAAGCTGGGCGACGCATGGCAGCGAACTTCCGCTGCTTTTATCTGGGCCACCATAAGAAGAATGTATGCCGCCCGGCGAAGCGGAGAAAAAAAGGAAATGTTCGGCTACGTGCGGGGAGGATATGCCACCATACTCCGAACAGTCACATCGTTCCTCAGCGATAACGGTACCGTTATCCGCACCGGCTTCGCGGTAGACAGAATCAAAAATAAGGCCAACAAAACAGAAATTACCGGGAAAAACGGTGAAACGCTCGAATTCGACCGGGTAATCCTTACTGTGCCTCCCCCGGTTATCCTCAGGATTTTTCCCGATGTTGATCCGGTTGAGAAAGATAAAATGACGGCTATCCCCTATATGGGAGTCATCTGTGTTTCTCTCCTTCTCAAAAAATCCCTTTCGCCTTTTTATGTTACCAACGTTACAGAAGAAGGCATACCCGTTACCGGAATCATTGAAATGACGGCCCTGATTGATCCAGAAGTATTCGGAGGCCATGCCCTCATTTACCTTCCGAAATACCTGGAGCCGGACAACCCTCTTTTTGACAGGGATGATGAGGAAATTATCCGTCTGTTCACCGGTGCGCTGAAAAAAGTGCATCCTTCCCTGTCAGACGAAGAAATTGCTGCAGTGAAGGTAGCCCGCAGCCGGTATGTTTTTGCCCTGCCGGTTCTTCATTATTCCCGCATCAAGCCGTCATTTGATACCGGAACCGAAGGTATCTATATGGTGAATTCGGCCCACATCACCAACAGCACGCTGAATGTAAACGAAACACTGAACCTGGCCAATGAATTTCTGGCCAAAATGTTTTCCTTGTAAAATCTGATTTACTGCTAATCTTCCATGAAAACACCAAAACCGCCAGCTGCTCTTTCCCTAGACCTTGACAACCAATGGAGCTACATGAAGATCCATGGGGATGCCGGATGGGACCGGTATCCGACCTATCTTCCTGTATTTCTGCCCTATGTTCTTGATTTACTGGATGAGCTCAACCTGAAAATTACCTTTTTTATTGTGGGGCAGGATGCTTCCATGGAAATCAACCGGCCCTGGCTTCGGATGATTACGGAGCGGGGACACGAAGTGGGAAACCATTCTTTCCGTCATGAATCCTGGATACAGGCTTATTCGCCCGCCGAGATGGAAGAGGAGCTGGCCTCAGCCGAGGATAGTATCAGGCAGGCTACAGGCCAGGTTCCCCGTGGTTTCCGTGGCCCGGGATTCAGTTGGAGCGTTGACCTGCTGAAACTCCTGAAAAAGAAGAATTATCTTTACGACGCCTCTACCCTTCCCACGTATATCGGCCCACTGGCGCGGCTTTACTATTTCTGGACATCCCGCCTCACCAAAGAAGAAAAAGAAGTGCGGAAATATCTTTTCGGAAAGTTTTCCGACGGGTTCCGGCCTCTGAAGCCCTACCGGATGGACCTTGGTGAGGAAGGGAACCTCCTCGAAATTCCCGTTACCACCATACCCGTTTTCAAAGTCCCTTTTCACCTGAGCTACCTTCTTTACCTCAGCGGCTATTCCATGGTACTTATGCGGATATACCTTCGCTTTGCCCTGTTCATGTGCCGGATTACACGCACTCCGGTCAGTTTTCTGCTTCATCCCCTTGATCTTATCAGCGGCGATGAGGTTCCCGAACTTTCCTTCTTCCCGGGCATGCAGGTGCCCAGCGAAAAGAAAAAGACCGTCTTTCGCCTGGTGATCCGTGAACTGGCCAGGCATTACACGCTGATGCCCATGAGTGCATTTGCAGAAGAAAGGATGAAAACCCAACTTCCCGTAAGGAAACCCCGTTAAGCCTTTTGCCATGATAAAAGCCATCATCCAGACATTGCGGCCTTACCAGTGGACAAAGAACTCCCTTGTTTTTGCCGCACTGATCTTTTCCCTTTCGTTTTTTCAGACCGACCTGCTGTTGAGGTCATTCGCCGCATTCCTGCTTTTCTGTGCGGCCAGCAGTGCGGTGTATATTATGAACGACCTGAAAGACCTGAAGGAAGACCGGCTGCATCCGTTGAAGAAGAACCGTCCGCTTCCGTCCGGTAAACTCTCGGCAGGGATAGCCATTGCCATCATGGTGCTGCTGGCCGCAACCGCCATAACCGGCTCTGTCGTTCTGCACCGGAAATTTGCCGTGGTACTGGGACTGTATTTTCTTCTCAACATAGGGTATTCGTTTGGTTTGAAAAAGATTGTCATCCTCGACGTTATGATGGTCTCGGCCGGATTTCTGCTCCGGGCATTGGCGGGAGCCGCTGTTATTGACGTGGAAGCCTCGCGCTGGCTTTTTTTATGTACCCTCATGCTGGCTCTTATGCTGACCACCGGCAAACGGTACCACGAAATCAGCTTCCTGCAGAAGGAGGCAGGCAATCATCGCAAAAGCCTGAGCAATTACAATCTGCCTTTGCTGGAAGCCATGCTGCTCATCAGCGGAGGAGCCTCTATCCTCACCTACAGTTTGTATACCATCTCTGCAGAAACCATCAACCACATCGGAACTCCCAATCTTATTTACTCTACCCTGTTTGTGGTTTTTGGCGTATTCCGGTATCTCTATCTTCTGTATGTCAAAGCGGAAGGAGGTGACCCTGCCCGGCTCGTAATTTCTGACATTCCCTTCATTATCAACGGAATCCTCTGGATATGTTCCATCCTGTTTATTATTTACTATCAAAACTCCTCTTTACGGGAACTCATTAACAAACTGCAGTAACCTATGAAAAACCTCCGTTTTTCGTTAAAATTTCCGATGAACAGTTTAAAGTCATCCCCCCTTCCGGCCACAAAATTTTACTTTTATCTGGGCGCCATCGTATTGTTCTTCGCCCTGATACGCCTTGCAGGTATTGCCATACCATCCCTGCAATGGACTGCATGGAAGGAAATTGACTATATCTCCATTTCAACCAATTACATTGAAAACCGATTCAAATTTCATGAACCTACTATTACCTGGCCAGCTGAGCCACCCCGTGTAACAGCCATGGAATTTCCTCTGGTGCCTTACCTTTCAGCTTTTCTTTACAGAGTATTTGGTTTTAATCCTATTACAGTGCGGTTCATCACCCTGCTGTCGTTTCTTCTGATCATCTGGTTCACAGGCCTGTTTGCCAGAAAAATCATGGGTCAGTATGGTGCTCTAATGGCTTCCACTTTTGCCGGTTTTATTCCTCTCAACAGCCCTTTTGGCAATTTTCAGTTTTCAGAACCCCTGTTGTTTGCTTCATCCCTTATGGCGTTGTACTTTTTTTACCGATATACCGAAGAGAATAATGTCCGTTTAGCCCTGCTGTCATTTGGCCTTTTGTCCTTAGCCCTTCTGTTGAAACCTACGGAACTCTACATTGCCCTGCCCATGGTCTGGCTCTGGTTCCGGAAACATCTTTTTCATTTCCGGCCATGGCTGAAACTTTCACTCTGGTTTCTTGCGGCATTCATTCTGCCGTTTATATGGTATGTGTATGCATGGCACCTGACAAAGACTTCCATTGATGTTTTCGGCGTTTTCGGAGGGCACGACAAGTTTCAGACCCTGACCATGCTTTCACAAAAGAGCTGGTATGCGGCCATGTTTCACAGTATATGGTCTTTATTCGGAGGGGCCGCGGGCTTCCTTCTTTTCCTGGCCGGAGCCCTTTATGCAATTCTGGACGCAAGAAAATACCATTTGCCAATTGTCTGGCTTATTGGGGTGGTTCTTTTCTTTGTCATTGTAGCCGAAGGAAATATTGATGCTCCCTACCGCCAGCTGGCCATAGTACCGGTTGCTGCCATGCTGATGACATCCGGACTTTTTGTGTTGTTCGTTTTGCTCACCAGGGTTCCTGGTGTTGGCAGACTCTTTGGAACACCTGTAGCGTCGGTTCTTGCAATTAGCCTGATCATCCTCGTTTCGGGCTACAAATATCTGGTAGTTAAAAAAGACGCGCCGTTTCACCCTGTTGAGTGGGAGGTAGCCCGGCACATTAAAGAGATTTCAGGCCCGGGCGACCACCTGATAACAGCCGGCACTTATACCATTCATAAAGGCGGTAACGACCTGAGTCCGGTATTGTATTACTATTCCGGCCTGCAGGGATGGACACTGCAGAAGAACGATTGGAATGAGGATAAAATCGGCGAGCTTAAAGCAAAAGGAGGAACCGTTTTTGCCGCCACTTATATGCTGCGTGAACCCGAAATGGAAAGGTTTGTCCTGCGCCTGGCCGAAAAATACAAAGTAATTTACTATGCCGAAGACCGGCAAAGCATGGTGCTTGACCTTCGAAACCCTTCCTCGCACTGATGCTTCAGGTTTTCGTATGCCCGAAGTTTTCAGGCAAAATTCCGGTAAAAATACTTGTCTGCCATTTTCCCCAATGCACTATCTCCCCGGCTATCGCCATAAACAATCAGTGCATCATAGTCTCCGGGCCGGGCTTTTTCAAGAAGCCTTCTCACTTTTTCCTCACCATAGCAATTCTTCCCATCCATGCGGCCGGTTATCTTTCCTTCTTTCACTTCCAGACTGCTGGCAATGCATTCTACTCCGTACCTTATACACCAGGGCATTACCCAATTTCCGGCTGAAGCTGTAACCACCAGCACCCTGTCACCGGCTTCTTTGTGTTGCTTTAGACATTTTATCGCATCGCTCCGCAGCATACCCTCCAGCTTCTCGTCAATAAATTGCTGACACAGTTTGCCAAACTCCTCAACCGTTGTTCCTCCGAAGAAGAATGTCAGGAATCGTTCTTTGGTGCGGTGGTTCGGATAAATGCCCAAAACATGCATCAACAGCCAGGGTGATAGTACCACCATTCCGGCCAGAAATCCTGGCAGGCCACAGCGATATTGTGCGAGCGCCAGCATGGTATCTTTCCGGGTAATGGTTCCGTCAAAATCAAAAACAACAAGATTGGGCATACGTACCAATGATCATTTTGATAAAGGTACAATTTTCCCTTTAACCCTGGGAATTTGAACTGAAAAATCCGGTCAGCCAATGGGAGTAACCTTTTTCTCTCGAAGATTCCCTCTTCATTTTGTCACCTTTGACCGTCTTCTCAATTGAAAAAACAGGATACTTGTCAAAAGAACCAATTTCTTTTTTTACCAGCCGAACAATTGAATTAACTTGCGGTTATTAATAGAAATGCCTTTCACCTGATGCAAGCTGACCAATCCCTGTCTTCCAAAGAACGTTTTGCCTGGCTGGATGCCGTGAAAGGCTTTGCCATTATCGGAATCCTGTTCAACCACCTGATAGAAGAATTTGCTCCGGGAGCATGGTTTACCAATCCATCCGAAAACTGGCCCGGTTTTGCTGAAAGGATGCATTCGTTTTTCCCTGCTCAGGAGAATCCGCTTTTCAGCGTAGTAAAAATCGCCGGCTGGCTCGGCGACAGCTTCCCGGGAGTTTTCCTCCTGCTCAGCGGACTGGGTCTCACTATGTCGGCCATTAAAAATCCCACACCGGGATTTTTCCCTTTGTCTTTTTACCGGAAAAGAATGCTCAGGATCTTTCCGTTATATATCCTTATCCATTTTATTATTGTCCTTTTCAGCGTGGCGGTTCCCCAGGCACATGTAGCTTTTACCGACTACAGGGTTCTGCTTAGCTTTGCTGGTCTACGGTTTACCGACCAGCTCTTTTTCTTCATCAACCCTTCCTGGTGGTTTATATGGACCCTCCTTCAGCTCTATCTGGTATTCCCATTTCTGCTGCTTTTACTGATGAAGTCAGGACCCAGGCTCTTCCTGGTTGGTACCCTTCTCCTCACTTTTGTCATCCGCCTCCTTGCTATCAACGGCATCTATGGAGGGGATTCTCTTTATTACTGGATGACCGGATTGTTTGCGGGAACGCGCCTTGCCGAATTTTCTGCCGGCATGGCCATGGCTTTTTTGCTGATCAACTCTGAGCGCTTCCGCACTTTCTGGGAGAATACCCGGCGGGTAACTTTTCTGAGCCTGATTGTTTACCTGGCAGGCCTGTTACTTTCCTTTACGCTTGCCGGAAGCATTGTTTCCAATCTCCTTGTTACCCTCGGCCTTACCGGCATAACAGTTGGCATCTGGAGGTCCATTTCAGGTAATGCTTTTTCCGGTTTACGAAAACTGGTTCTCGGTATCGGAAGCATTTCTTTTGCTCTGTTTCTTTTTCATCAGGCACCGCTTAAATGGACTGCCTTTTTCTCGTCCGGGATACAACATGCCATTCTGGCTCTTCTGGTAATTGGATTCTCCTTTCCGCTGGCGGCTATGTTTGACAAAATCATCAACCGGATAAACAAGCTGTCTTTTATACCCCGAAGACTGCATCTCATTGCATTCCTGCTGCTTGCAGTTGTCCTGTATGTTTCCCTGTCGCGTACCGGAAATCCTTTCCTTCTTCATGTGCTAAACGGCTTCATCTTTGCCGGAATCCTGACCACTCTGCTTTTTGCTGCCAAAATTCCTGTTTCTGATCCCTTTCTGCGTTCCGGCATGGTTTCTTTGTTTCTTCTGTTCACCGGACTCCTGCTGGCTCCTCATGCCTATCATAAGTACATTTTGCTTCTCTCTCTGTTATTCTTCATTATCTGTATGATAATCAGCCGTATAAAAGCATTCAGGGTTCATTACACCCTTACGGCATTCTTATTTTTCGCCATCCTGCTAACGGGAGCAGAGTTCCTGCTGAAACAATTGAAACCTCTGGAAGGTGCCGACTGGGGGGAATTACCGGTTCTTCAGATCGACGACAAATCGGTATATTCACTCAAGCCACACCGGCAAACCCGGCTTCGCTACAATGCATACGATTTCGTTATAAAGACCAATGCGCAGGGTCTTCCCGGGCCTCCGGTACCGATTCCTTTGCCCCCCGATGAAACCAGGGTGCTGGTCGTGGGCGACGCATTCAGCATGCCGGAAGGGATTCCCTATGAAAATTCATGGATTGCACTGGCTCAGAAAATTCTTGACTCCCTGCAGATGCACGTGCGTCTGATAAACGGAGCTGTAACAGGATATGGACCCCGGGAAATAAAAGGACGAATCGATTCGCTTGCTTCCATTTTCAAACCCACTCTGGTCCTTTACCAGTTTTTTGTGAACGATTATGAAGAAGCACACCTTCCTCCAATTGCAAGGCTTAAGGAAATCGGCCTTGTAAAGGCACCCGATGAATGGTTGCCGCGCTGGTTCATGAACCGGCAGATTTTTCTCCATGCCGACAATCTGATCCGTTCCATTAAGCAAAAAACGAACCGTTATGACTGGTATTTCTATTACAAATCGTTTCTGCACCTTTATCAGAAAAACAACAACTTTTTCTTTACGCCTGAAGCACTGCATGTAACCGATTCGCTGATAGCCTCCGTCGATTCGTTATGCAGGTCATATCAGAGCAGGCTTCTGCTCATGTATATTCCTTCGGCCATCGAAGTGAGAAACCCCGGCGAAATTAACTATCTGCCAGCCGGAATTTCGCCTGCCGATACCACAGCATTTGATACAGAACGGGGACGGAAGCATCTTGTTGCTCTGGCCGCTCAACAGGAAATCCCCCTTCTTGACCTGAGCGTTCCTTTGCACAGGGCCTCATCACCTCCTTACTTTCCGGCGTCATGGCATTGGAATCAGACGGGACATGAAACCGCCGCCATTACATTCGTGCAATTCCTCATGGAAAAATTACCTGTAACCAACAAATAATCAAAAACATATTGCTCATGAATCCTGATGAAAAACCTCTGGTCACTCTTGTTATCCCTGCCTACAACGAAGAAGCCATCCTCACCGAACATCTGAAGATAATCACAGAATATATGGCGACTCTGGAGAACCGTTATTCCTGGGAAATTGTGCTTGTCAATGACGGAAGCAGGGACAACACCGGTCCGCTGGCCGATGCATTTGCCACTGCTGAACCCAGGGTCAGGGTTGTTCACCATCCGGTAAACCTCAACCTGGGCAATGCACTCAAAACCGGATTCCGACATGCCCGCGGCAAATATATTGTAACCCTCGATCTGGACCTCAGTTATTCTCCCGACCATATCGAACGAATGCTCGACACCCTTGTTCAGACCAGGGCCGACATGGTGATTGCCTCTCCCTACATGAAAGGAGGCAAGGTATCCAATGTTCCCTGGATGCGCAAAGTTCTGTCGCGTATGGTTAACCGGTTGATGTATATTGCCGCTCAGGAGAAATTCCATACGTTTACCGGCATGGTCAGGGCCTATGACGCGCGATTTGTCAGGTCGCTCAACCTGAAAACAAAAGATTATGAAATCAATCCGGAGATTATGTACAAAGCCTTCATCCTCCGGGCCAGGATTATTGAAATACCGGCACACCTCAACTGGAGCCTTCAGAAAAAGGCAGGAAAGAAACGTACCTCAGGCATGCGGGTTCTGCGCGGCATCTTTTCGGGGTTCATGGCCAGCTTCATCTTCCGGCCGTATATTTTCTTTTTCTCGGTTGGCACTTTCTTTTTCCTGATATCGTTGTATATCATTGCCTGGCTTTTTATTAACGGCTATAGAATTTATCCTCTGGTGCAGGTTGATTCTGCTTATTTTGACGACCGGCTGTCGGCTACCATCGCCATGCTGTTTCAGACACGGCCCCATGCCTTTCTTATCGGGGGTTTTGTTTTATTGGTTGCTTTGCTGTTTCTGGGAATCGGATTTTTGTCGCTTCAGAACAAACGTTATTTCGAGGAGCAATTCCACATTGCTACTACTTTGCTGAAGCATCACCGGGGCCTTGAAGAGAATGGAGGATGAACAGGTGCGGATTGAACCCCAAAGGGGAGCCATGATGGTGATCATTATGCCACCATCAGAGCGGTTCTTCTTCACCGATACGGTACAAAATATAATCCCCTTCACCAAAAACCTTCTTCAGCCATGGGAAATCGAGCACCCTGTCGGTGACCACATAATGCACCCTGTAATCCCGGGCAATGTCCCGCAGAAAAGTAATATCCTCCTCAATCCTTTTCATGGCAAGATACCTTCTGTACCATTCAAAGGTATTTTTCCCGCCATAGGGGATGAACTTGCACGAAAAGAAAACATCGCGCCGGGTTTTCCTTGAAAAAGAAAATTCCGTTTTCTGAGGAAAATAGCTCATCAGATCTTCCGGATAATAGAACAGGAACACTTCCCCGGGTTGTGTGTATTCAATAACGTATTTCTCAAGCGACTCCATCTTTGACGGTTCCTTCCGGAAGGCCTTATACCCGTTCACTCCCGCAGTGTATACCACAACCGCCAGCACCATCCACCCGGCCATCCGCTGGAGCCTGACAATATTTTCCGCCGTACCGATGATTTCTTCCCGCAGGTAAACCGCGGCGAGAATCAGGCTGAAAAGTAAGGCCAGAGCAGCCTGCCGGTAAGGGAAAAAACGCATGAAAAATCCCTCCCGGTCGAAGTAACTTACCGGAATAAAAAGCACAACCAGCCCCATGATTATCAGATTCAACCGGTTAAGCTGACGAAACCGGCTTTCCTCCCTCTCCCGGAAGATCGTCAGACTTACCAGTCCTGCCGCCAGCATCAGCAATATGCCCGGCAGATAATCCCGGCCAAACCATTCCATACTGCGGAAAAGCGACAGATGAACGGCATTCCCGAAGTGGGTTATAATCCAGTTGTATTTCACCCCATCCTGTTCCGAAGGAACGCCGCGGAAGGACAGCAGAAGAATGATAATTACCGGCAGTACGGGAATTCCGTACCACAGGCTCCGACGGATCAGATCCCTGAAGGAAACTTTTTCGACGACCCACTGAATGAAAACGGCCAGAAAAAACCAGCCCGCCACCAGGAAGTGAAACCAGGTGGCAGCCGCCAGGGCAATCATCGCATGGATGTTCTTTCCTTTCAGCAGGAAATACAAGGAGAAGAACAACAGCACATACGCCAGGCTTTTGGGTTCGAATCCGCCGAAAATCCACTCATAGGCAAAGAACGTCTGAAAGGGAAAAAATCCGATCTGCAGCAACACCATGACCTCCAGGTTATCGAGCCGGAAGAGCCTGAAAATACGGGCCAGCGGCCAGGCCAGCAGGAACGAAACCACAATGCCTGCCAGCAGGGAGAACTGCTCAAAGCTGAGAAACTTCAAAGCAAAGCCGGTAATGTAGTAATAGAGAATTTTGGTCTCCGGAGGATCGGTAAACGAGAAGGAATCCTTAATCCATTGCGGATCGAGATATTGTTTTGCAAGGGCAAAATAGTGCTCTTCGTTAGGATGCAGGTGGGGGCTTACAAAATTGATGCACAGCAGGATGAAAAGAAACAGAACCGGAGGTACACGGTTCAGCAGATCAATCAACGATGCGACCCGGCTTCCGGTGGCGGACCAAGCCGAAGAATTTCTATTCATGGGTTCCTCTCCTGTAACGGTTCATAATTTCTCCTTCAGATTGTATAAGGTTTTCCATAACCTTCCGGTACAGTGCATCATCGGCTTTCACTCCAAAAGCGCTCTTTCCGTAAAATGATCCGCACAGGTTGGCGGCATACAGAGGTTCGGAGAACAAGGCCATATACCGGCGCATCAGGGTGCCTCTGCCGGAAGCGATATCTTTGAGCAATGCGGGACTGAAAAGGCCGATGTTTTCAATCAGCGGGAGGGGGAACATTTTATGCAGTGCCGTAAGGTACATGGTGCCGATAACAGCCACCGGAACGTCCTGGGCCAGGGGTTTCAGCTTATTCTTCAAGGAAAACAGCTGGTACCGGAAATCATTCGACCCGCGGAACCGCTCCACCCAGTGTTCCCTGTTCTTTACCAGCTGTTCGGCGCTGTAGATGTAGAAATCAAGAAAGGGATTTTCCCGGCGGTACACCATGGCCGCATTGCAAACCCTCACCCATACCGAAGGCACCAGATGAAGGGAATACGTAATCCACACTTCCTTTGTCAGCAGAAACGGCTGGCCGGTATCAATCCGGAAGCGCCCGGGACTGTATACAAAAAGATCAGCATCCATCCACACAGCCGCATCAAATCCTTCCGAAAGAAGCTGACGGGCAGCGTATAACCGGCCCAGATCCGACATGGGAAGTATCTTATGAGACACCTTCTCCCGGAACCATTCCGGTACAAGGTCGAACAGGGCATCGTCATAAAAACGGTATGCATAATTATTTGCCCGGGCCCAGTTTCTTACGCTTTCCATGCACCCGGAAATAAACTCCGGAACATTCTGCGTGCGGTATGACTGATATACGACAATTTTTTCCAAACCTTTCAGGTTAAATGATTTTGTGAATTTATCGAAATATAGGCATAAACGCAAATCGGGCGGTTTTTGTTTCTCCTGCCGCAGGCCGGTTACGTTTCCGGCCGGAAGAGGCTTTCCGGCTTCATTCCACGCCTCTGCAGGCAGTTACGCAGGATGGCCACCAGGCGGCGTTGTACACGAATTTTGAGCAATAAACAAATTTCGTTGACCAAAGTTCCGGTTTTTGTTACAATTTTGAGGGAGAAAGCAGGACAGCCTATTCAACTTTCTGAAATTTTGATTGTTATTAAGGAAAATTCCTATGCGAATCACCATCATCATCGCGCTTTCTGTTCTGCTTTTTCTCCTGCAGGGAAGCCGGACACAAGCCCAGCAAAAGCGCATCTACCTGGCAGCCGATGACCATACCGACTACCTCTGGTCGGCCACGGAAGAAGGATACCGGCAGGCCTTTCTGACCATGCTCGACTACTACATCAATCAGGCTGAAGCGACTTCTTCCGAAGCGCCTGAATTTCAGAGCCGATGGAACTGCGACGGTTCCCTGTGGCTGCGCGTTTACCGGCAGAACCGTTCTTCTTCCCAGTTCTCGAACCTCATCACCAAAATCCGTTCCGGGCACATTACCGCTCCCCTGAATCCCCTTGTTTTGCTCTTCGGATGCCAGAATGCCGAAATGGTGATCCGCGGGATGATGTATGCAGGCTCTCTGCAGAGGGAGTTCAACCTTGACTTTCCTATGGCGGTTTCGATGGAAAATCAGGGCCTGCCTTACGGGATTGCTTCCCTCTGGGCCGGTGCCGGCGCCCGGTACAGCTGGAAAGGAGTATGCGGATGTGCCACCAGCTATCCCGGCTTTGCCAATCGCCCGCGCGAAATCTATTACATGACCGGTCCTGACAACAGCAAAATCCTCATGAAGTGGTATTCGATGGACGGCGCCAATACCAGCCTGGGAGGCTATGCCGAAGCCCGCGACCCCCTCGACGCCCTGAACAAGGCTACAGCCAAATGCAATACCACCGCCTATCCGTTTGCTGTTGCCGGCGCATTCGGCAAAGGATGGGACGACGTGCAAACCCTGACCAATGAATTTGTTACCGTGGCAAAAAACAACAGCACCACAAGCCGTAAGGTGTTCGTTTCCAATATGATCGACTTCTTCCAGGATTTTGAAAATACCTACAGTAGTTCCACCCCATCGCTTGCCTGTTCCTACGGGAACGACTGGGATCTGAATATTGCCTCCCTGCAGGAGGTATCTGCCCGCATGAAGCGTTCCACTGAAAAACTCCGCACGGCTGAAGCACTGGCATCTGTCGCCGTGCTCTATGATCCTTCCTTCGGCAATGACCTGAAGGCGATACGGGAAGAAGCATGGCTTTCTGCCGGCCTTTACTGGGAGCATAACTGGGAAAATCCCCGTGTGGTGACCATGAGCGAGCGTGCCAACTGGGAACGCACGGTTCAAAACCGTTTTACCTCATACGTAGATACCCTCTATAACCGTTCGGCCGTCCGGTTTTCAGCCCTCCTGCCCTCGGTGCAGGGACAACAGATTGTTTGGGTGTTCAACCCTCTCTCCTGGGAACGTACCGAGCCGGCTGAAATCGTCTATACCGGAAGCCTCCCGGCCAAAGTTACCGAGCTGGAAAGCGGCAATGAAGTGCCCTCAGAATCCTTTTCGCGCGACGGGAAAACATGGATCCGCTTCCTGGCAGC
The DNA here is from genome assembly GCA_012517825.1 of Bacteroidales bacterium. NCBI lineage: Bacteria > Pseudomonadati > Bacteroidota > Bacteroidia > Bacteroidales > Bacteroidales bacterium. Next base: position 20,148 of record JAAYUG010000163.1, read on the forward strand.
CCGTGTCCCTTCCGCAGGCTATAAACTCTTCCGCGTTCAGCAGGGTACCCCCGCTGTTTTTTCCAACAACCCAACCCTGAATGCACAGACCCTCGAAAACGAATACGTACGGGTAACCGTTACCCGGCAGGGAGTCATCAAAAGCCTCTATGACAAAAAACTGCAACGCGAAATGATTGCGGCCGTCAGCAATAAATACGCCAACGACCTGGGTTCCGGCACCGGCGAATCGGGCACCATTTCCTCTTCCTTCCAGGGAAATGTGAGCGCCTCCATCACCGTCACCTCCTCTTCTCCCCTGCCGCACACCACCACCGTTACCATTTACAGGGGCATTCCCCGCGTGGATGTGGTTGACCAGATTACCCAGAATTTCAGCGACATCCGCACCTGGGCCTTTTCGTTCAACCTTTCCTCGCCCGAAATCCACCACGAGGAAGTTGGCGCCATCATGAAAGCCCGGCTGGTTAGCCAGGGCGGACAATATTCCGACAGTCATGCGCTGTACAACTGGTTTACGCTCAATCATTTTGCTTCTATCAGCCAGAGTACCGGCTTCGGGGTTACCCTGTCGAATGCTGATGCTTTCTTTTTCAAAGCGGGCAACAGTTCCGGCACCACCCTTGATGTGAACACCCCGCAGATCACCGTGCTGGCCGGCGGACAGGTAAACGGAACCGAGTACGGCATTCCTTCCCAGGGCGGAGAGAGCCTGTTTACCTACCGCTTTTCCCTGATTCCTTTTGCACAATATTCTGCCCTGGCTTCCATGAAACAGTCCCTCAACCATCAGAACCCTCTGGCCGCCGGCTATGTAACGGGCAGTGGGTCCCTTCCGGGTACCAGCCGCTCTTTTCTTGCCGTGAGCGATACCAATGTGGTACTCTGGGCCCTGAAGCCGGCCGATGACGGCCCCGAAAAAGGACTGATCGCCCGGTTCTGGAACCTGGACGGCACTTCGCACACACCGGCCATCAGCTTTTTTCAGCCTGTCACCTCAGCTTTTTCTGCTACCCACATCGAAACCGACCTACAATCCCTGTCCTTTTCGGGTACCTCGTTCAGCAACACCTTCAACCAATGGCAGATGAAAACCTTCAGGGTAACACTCCAGGCACCGACTGCCCCGGTAAACCACCCTCCTGCAATCAATAACCAGACCTTTTCTGTGGCCGAAAATTCGCCTTCGGGTACTTTAATCGGTAAAATAACGGCCTCCGATCCGGATGCCGGCCAGACCCTCAGCTGGAGCATCCTGTCAGGGAACACCTCCGGGGCTTTTACCCTCCAGCAGGACGGAAGCCTGCGGGTGAACAATGCCTCCATGATGGATTTCGAAACCTGGCCGCTGTTTACCCTGCGGGTGCTGGTGCGCGACAACGGATCCCCTTCCCTTACCGATACAGCCACGGTTACAGTTAACCTGCTGAATATGAACGAAGCTCCTGTGGCAGCGAATCGAACTTTCACCCTCGCCGAAAACCCTTCGGCCAATGCCCTGGCAGGAACCATCACGGCTGCCGACCCCGATGCAGGCCAGACGCTCAGCTTTTCCATCCTTTCGGGGAATACCGGCAATGCCTTTTCCCTCAACCCAATCTCAGGCCAGCTCAGGGTGAACAATCCGCAGGCGATTGATTATGAATCGGTACAGCAGTTCCGCCTGCAGGTGCAGGTTTCCGACAACGGTTCTCCGCCCCTCTCTGCCACGGCCCAGGTAACCGTCAATATTACCAATGTAAACGAAGCGCCGGTTGTTCAGTCTCTTACCTACTGGTTTCCTGCCGGCATCCCCGACGGATACTATGTCGGCAACATTTCAGCAACCGACCCTGACGGAACAAACGGTTTTACCTTTCAAATTCTCAGCGGCAACAGCCAGGGGTATTTTGGCCTTGATGCCTCCACAGGTGTTATTACCATTGTGAACAGCCTGGCCCTTCAGCAATCAGGCGATACGATTTTCCCCCTGTCCGTCAGGGTAACCGATAACGGCACTCCTCCCCTTTCGGGCGATGCCACAATAACCCTCCGGCTGAATACCTCCGTTGTTTTCAATCCACCCGTTATCAGCTACCAGGAGTTTTCCGTTCCTGAAAACAGTGCCGAAAATACTTTCATCGGAAAACTGACCGCAACGGATAATGTTTCCGGGCGCACGCTGATATTTCACATAGAGCAGGGCAATCTCATGAATGCGGTTAGCCTTGATTCCCTGAACGGAACGCTTGCCATAGCCAATCCTTCGATATTCAATTATGAGAAACGGCAGGAACTGCTCCTGCTTGTGCGTGTCTGTCCGCAGGCCGCCTGCTATGTGAACAGCGACACAGCCTGGGTTCGCATCCGGATAATCAATGCCAATGATGCTCCCGTGGTGCACGATACCCTGTTTGTAATTCCCGAAAACCTGCCTCTGAATGCAGTTGCCGGCATTCTTCCCGTGTACGATGAAGATGCAGGACAGAACCATACGTTTGCGTTTGTATCCGGAGACCTTTCCGGCGGATTCGGCATCCATAGCAACGGTTCGGTATATGTAACGCATCCGGAAGCTTTGAATTTCGAGCGCCGGAATATGTTTTCGGGAACGGTGCAGATTACCGACAACGGGACACCCCCTCTCTCAGCAACCGCTACCCTGAACATAGTACTGACCGATGTGAATGATCCTCCGGTGATTCTTCCGTTGCCGGTGCAGGTGGCCTGGGAAGGGAATCTTTTTGCCCCGTTCTGGCCGGAACCGTATGTGACGGATGAGGACAATTCGTTCGAAGAACTTACCCTGAAGGTTTCGGGAGGCACTTATATTACCGCATCACTTGCAGGCGATATGATTCAGCTTCAGTCAGGGAATCTGCAATGGCAGGGCACCGACAGTGTTCTGGTGACAGTAACCGATCCCGGAAACATTTCGGCCTCGGTCTGGCTCAGAGGAAAGGTGGTTGTCACCGGTTCCGATCATATAGACGGTGATATGCCCTCAATTTCTGTCTATCCCAATCCTTCCCACGGAAATATTACCTTTCTTGTTACGGGCATCAGTGAGGAGCAGTCCCTGCATCTCAGGCTGATGAATCAGACGGGGAAGGTTGTGATGGAGAAGGTATTGTACAGTGCCGGCGTCACAGACTCTTATCCGCTGAATATGACGGGGCTGGTGCCGGGGCTTTATCTGTCGGAGATTCTCTTCGGCGGACGCCTGGTGCGGATCAAGATCGTCATTATCTGATAGCTGTTATCGCTGTTCGCCGTTGGCCTTTAGCCGTTCGCTCAGGGCTTACTCTTTACGTTATTGTTTATACTACACTAAAAAATCTCAAATCACACCTCAAAATTCCCCGAAAATTTCCTATTTCCTATTTCCTATTTCCTGTATGAGATCACGCTATGAAAACCTGAACACATTAATGGGAAATGGGAAATCGGAAATCCTTTGAACCCCGAAACCCTGGAACGTTGAAACCCTGGAGCATTGGAACTTTAGAAACCATTCCTTAATCCCCTACGGGGAAAAAGATTTGGTTTACATCACCACATCTATTGTCCTTCATCCCCTACGGGGAAAGAGAGTAAAGCACAGAGCGTAAAGCGTAAAGAATATGGTGTTTATCAGTTTATTCTCCGCTTAACGTTTTACCCAATTGTTTACTCAAGACTGTAAAATCTCAAATCACAAATAAAAAATCACAACTCACAAATACCAAACCACAAACCCTGCGCGCAAAGCCCAAATCGAAATCAACAATCGATGAACGAAAGATTTGTGATTCGAGATTTCTGATTTCTGATTTCTGATTTTTTTGATCCTGAACGAAAACAAATTAAATCACAA
>JAAYUG010000164.1 GCA_012517825.1 Bacteroidales bacterium
AAAAAAGTGGAGACAGAAATATCGGTCGCCTCAGCAGGTAATGCCATAGCGGGTGGGTCTTATTCAGTATCGGTGGCAGAGTTTTCTGATTCTGCCCAAATCGAATCATCGGTCTTTACTTATATGTTGCTCAATTCCGATCTGCATGGAACCATTGAAAATCCGCGATGGTATTTTGAAAATGACCGGCAGGAGCGAAGAGAGGCTATTGATTTACTGATGCTTACCCACGGGTGGAGACGATTCCGGTGGGAATCGATTCTTGCCCCTGATTTCAAATGGCCTTCTTTTGAAGAGGAAAAGGGAATTACCATTACCGGAAAAATTACCCGCGATCTTTTTGCTATTCCTATAAGAAACGCAAAGGTTTATCTGACCATTCTCAATGCGTATAACGACTATTTTGAAACACGAACTGACCAAAAAGGCCGGTTTCGTTTTGATAACCTGGATTATCCCGATACCATCAGTGTGGTTGTTGAAGCCAGAAAGCCAAACGGACGCAAGAATCTGGTAATCATAGTGGACGAGAATGAATTCAGACCGGCAGAGACCCAGACGGCCGATGCCCGGGCACAAATGGTCCTGGCAAAAGGGGATGCCTGGAAATATAAAAATGTAAAACGGATTGATTATACTTATAATCCGGAAAAGCAAAAAATTCTGGAACGTTCAAAAGATTTTAAAATTCATGGAGAAGCCGACAATGTAATTTATATGGATGATATTCCCGAAGGGTACACCGATATGCTTCAGGTATTGCAGGGTCGTGTACCGGGTGTCCTTGTTCAGGGGAATACGGTCACCATCAGAGGCCCCGGAAGCCTTATGCTGTCAAATGATCCTCTTTTTTTGATTGATGGAGTGCCTGTTGATATAAACGCCTTCCGTTCCCTGAATCCTAAGGATGTGGAACTGATCGAGATAATTAAAGGCCCCAATGCTTCTATATACGGCAGCCGGGGCGCAAATGGGGTTATTGCCGTTTATACCAAACGCGGTGAGTTTATGAAACGGGGTTTTCTTGATTTCAAAATGCTCGGGTATGCTACTCCAAGGGAGTTTTACAGTCCCGATTACAGCATCCGCAGTACAGAAGGAATCAATGACTTGCGTACAACCCTTTACTGGAAACCTGACATTGTGCTGGATTCAGTGGGGAAAAGCACCGTTAGTTTTTATACTTCAGATATTAAAGGAACTTATGTTCTGAAAGTGGAAGGCATCACAGCCGATGGAAAGCCGTTGGGTTCGTTTGCTTTCTTTTCTGTTGGCAAGTAAGAAAGAAACCGGCTCTGCAAAAACCGACCTGAGTAACTGTTTGGTTTTTTGCTTTTCGCCTATCGCCGTTCGCTCAGGGCTTACGCTTTACGATATTGTTTACACTACACTTAAAAATCTAAAATCACAACTCACAAATTGAACTTAAACACCCGAAATGCCGGAACTTTGAAACCCTGGAACTCTGGAACATTGGAACCCTGGAACTCCGGAACCAAGCCAACCTGCCCCCATTATCCTTAATCCCCTGACGGGGAATGTGAATGGTTTTTGATACTCCAGGCTATTGTCCTTCATCCCCTACGGGGAAAGAGCGTAAAGCTAAGAACGTAAAGCGTAAAGAAATGGCGTTCAAGACTTAACTCTCTGCCCTACACTCTAAGCCCAATGCTTTACGCTGCACGCTCTACGCTGGAATTTTGGAACTCTGGAACTTTGGAACCTCATTCGTGGGAAATCGAAAATCACTGAAAATTTCCCATTTCCCATTTCCAATTTCCTGTCCTTGATTACGCTATGAAAACCAGAACACATTAATTGGAAATGGGAAATCGGAAATCGGAAATCTCTGAGAACTAACTATTTACCATTTGCTTTTTCCTGATCTTAAGCACCCTATGGAAACTAAAATACATTAATTGGAAATGGAAAATGGGAAATCGGAAATCCTTGGAACTCTGGAACCCTGAAACTATTTCTTACCCGTGGCAATTGATGTTATAGTTAAAGAATGTTAACTGTATGTTCCTACTGTTCTGATTATGTTACCTTTGCATCAATATGAACACCCGCTGGATCTGGTCAATTGTGGTTTTGACAGCCATTGCCCTCCTGGGGCTTATTGGTATGCAATCATATTGGATCCGTCAGGCTGTTAGGATTCGTCAGGAGGAATTCGGTGAACTGGTTCATAACTCTCTGGTCAGTATTTCCTCCCAGCTCGAAAATGAAGAAGCCCGCAACCATATCATGCGGGAACTTGGTTTTCCCTCCGATTCGTCAGAACAACTGTTTCAGTCAACCACCGATGCCGGAGAGAAATTCCCTCAGCGGAAACGTCAGAGAAACCGCATGCCGGTGACCTATTACGACTACTACGCTGAACAGTTCAGTGCTGAAATCAGCATTACGCCGGAGACCGGTGAATCTGCTCTTTCAGAAGGTGCCAATGCAAATGATAAAGTTAGCGGTACCAGAATACAGTCCCGATCAAGCCACAGCCTGATAAGGAGAAAATCGGTCATGGTTCAGAACATTGTGAATGAAATGATGCGTACCGAGCAGGATATCCGTCGGAGGATCAATGTTCCGTTACTTGCTGCTGCATTGAGGGAAGAATTCACTGCACACGGAATTCCTCTGGCATTCTGCTTTGCCGTGCGGAACGACAGGAACCAGCTGATACTGGCCTCTGAAAATTACGACAGCACCCTGAGGGCTGAACGCTTTACTGTGCGTCTTTTTCCGAATGATGTTGTCGGGAAACCCTACTTTCTTGAAGTTTATTTCCCTGAACAGCCGGCGTACCTGCGCCATGCCACCGGACTGGTGAGTATATCGGCCATGGCGGTGTCCCTGCTTATTATCTTTTTGTTCGGACTTACCTTATATGTTATTTTCCGGCAGAAAAAACTCTCAGAAATCAAAACAGATTTCATCAACAACATGACCCATGAATTGAAAACTCCCATTTCCACAATATCCCTTGCCTCCCAGATGCTGAGTGATCCTTCCATACCTCCCGAAGCAAAAAATATCAGTCATATTGCAGGAATTATACAAAACGAAAGCAAGAGGCTCAGCTATCAGGTCGAAAAAGTACTACAGATGTCGGTTTTTGACCGGGGGAAAATTCCCTTAAAAACAAAAACCGTTAATATGCACGAACTGATTGAATCGATCATTTCAAACTTCCGGATCCAGGTCAAAAAACGCGAAGGGACGATCGGATGGTCGTTTCAGGCAACACATTTCAAAGTAAATGGGGATGAGCTTCATCTGACCAATGTTATCGTGAATCTGCTGGAAAATGCTCTGAAATATTGTGATAAAACACCTGAAATACTTGTATCGACCGAAAACCAGAAGCGTTTTATTAAGATATCTGTCCGGGATAACGGTATCGGGATTTCAAAGGAAAATCTCCGGAAGGTGTTCGAAAAGTTTTACCGTGTGCCAACAGGCAATGTGCATAACGTGAAGGGATTCGGCCTCGGCCTGAGCTATGTGAAAAAAATTGTGGAAGAACATGGGGGAGAGGTAGGGGTAGAAAGTGAACCCGGCAAAGGATCTGTATTTCATATAATGCTTCCATTTGCAGAAGATTCGTAAATTTGTTCTATGGAAACACCCAAAGTAAGAATACTGCTTGCCGAAGATGATGAAAACCTCGGCATGCTTTTAAGGGAATATCTTCAGGCAAGAAATTTTGAAGCCGATCTTTTCGGTGATGGGGAAAAGGCATTCCGGAGTTTTGAAAAAAATCACTACGACATCTGCATCCTCGACATCATGATGCCCGTCAAGGATGGATTTACTCTGGCCAAGGAAATAAGAATGATTAATTCCGACATTCCGATTATTTTTCTTACAGCCAAGTCAATGAAGGAAGATGTTATCGAGGGATTCCGGATTGGAGCTGATGATTACATTTCCAAGCCCTTCAGCATGGAAGAGCTTATCTTCCGAATCGAGGCCATTCTGCGCAGGACAAAAAATGAAGGAGCCGATAAGCAAACGGTTTTCAAACTGGGAAATTATACCTTCGATTCGTCCCGGCAGCTCCTGTTACACGGAACAGAGGAGAGAAAACTTACCACCAAGGAATCAGAACTCCTGCGGTTGCTCTGTCTGAATAAAAACAGAATTCTGGAACGGAATTTTGCCCTGAAATCCATCTGGATGGACGACACATACTTTAACGCAAGGAGTATGGACGTTTATATTACCAAACTCCGCAAGTATCTCAAAGATGATCCGGCTGTACAGATAATGAATATTCACGGGAAAGGTTACAAACTGATCGTATAATGGATACGGCTAATTGAAGTTCCTCTTATGCTGAAAGATTATCCCCGTTCCATCCGCTACACATTTACTCTGCTGGCCATTTTTCTTACCCTGTTCGGGATCATTCAGGCCAGGGAGTTTTTATATCCTCTTGTTTTTGGAGCATTGCTGGCCTATCTTCTTTACCCGATGGCCAATTTTTTTGAAAAGAAACTGTTTCCAAGGGTTTTTTCTATCCTGCTGAGCGAAATTATTGGAATTATCATCATTTACGGAATTGCATTGTTTCTGGTACGGCAGGTAAGCAGAATAATTGACGATTTTCCTGAGCTTCGCCAGCAGGCAATTCATAACGTAAGCCTGTTTCTCTCATCACTCGAAGCACAGTTCGGAATATCCGATAAGAAAATCGAGAATTTCCTTCGCTCGGTAGTTGAAGGTTTGTTTACAGGCACCCGTGAACAATTCAATAAACTGTTCGTCGACCTGGCCGGTACTGTGCTTAAAATGGCCCTTCTTCCGGTTTATGTTTTTCTTTTTCTTTTTTACCGCACCAAATTTGCCTATTTCATCCTGAAAACCATTCCCAAAGAAAGGCATCTGGTAACCATTAATGTTTTGCGAAAAATTGCCACTGTTGCCACACGTTATATGGGGGGTGTGTTTATTGTTGTACTGATTCTGGCCGTTATCAATTCAACAGCCCTGACAATGATCGGAGTGAGATACGCCATATTGCTGGGTATATCGGCGTCACTTTTCAGTTTTATTCCCTACTTCGGAAATGTTATCGGAGGTACTTACGCTGTTCTCTTCAGCCTGTTGGTAATGCCATCGCCGGTATTTGCCCTGAAGGTGGCCATATTGTACTTTCTGGTACATGCCTTTGAAAACAATATTCTTTCGCCCAATATTGTGGGAGATGCGGTTGAAATCAATCCGTTTTTTGTTATACTTGGCCTTATCGGAGCGGGCATGGTATGGGGTGTCCCCGGGATGATTGTCATCATTCCTGTTCTGGCTGTTACCAAAATCATATTTGATAATGTTCCGGCTCTTATGCCGTATGGCTATCTTCTCGGGCCGAAGGGAACAAGACACCATTCCCTGACCGGAGAAAACCTTGCGAAATTTCTGAAACGCATCAACAAGTTTTTTCAAAAGATAATTACCGGGAAGAACCGATAACAATATCAGTCGAGTTTCAGCACAGCCAGAAATGCCTGCTGGGGAACTTCCACGGTTCCTATCTGGCGCATACGCTTTTTCCCTTTCTTCTGTTTTTCAAGCAGTTTTCGTTTGCGGGTAATGTCTCCCCCGTAACATTTTGCAGTTACGTCTTTACGGAGAGCCTTAACGGTTTCACGGGCAATGATTTTGCTTCCAATGGCTGCCTGAATAGCCACATCAAACTGCTGGCGTGGAATAAGCTCCCTGAGTTTTTCGCATATGCGGCGGCCAAAATCGTAGGCATGATCGCGGTGAATGAGCGTGGACAAAGCGTCAACCATATCGCCGTTCAGCAAAATATCGAGCCGCACCAGGTGAGCCGGTTTATAACCTGTCTGGTGATAATCAAATGAAGCATAACCGCGTGAAATGCTCTTCAGTTTATCATAAAAATCAAACACAATTTCCGAAAGAGGCATTTCAAAAGTCAGCTCTACCCTGTCACTTGTGAGGTACACCTGGTTTTTTAAGGTGCCGCGCTTATCGATGCAGAGTTTCATTATTGCACCAACGTACTCTGACTTGGAAATGACCTGGGCCTGAATATATGGTTCTTCGATATGTTCAATATAGTTCGGTTCAGGTAAACCGGAGGGATTATGGACATCAATCACTTCGCCCTTTGTGGTATATACTTTATAAGAAACGTTCGGCACGGTTGTAATCACATCCATATCAAATTCCCGGTCGAGACGTTCCTGCACAATCTCCATATGCAGCAGACCAAGGAAACCGCAACGGAAGCCAAAACCCAGGGCAGCAGACGATTCCGGTTCAAAGGTAAATGCCGCATCGTTCAGGTGCAGCTTTTCAATGCTGTTTCTCAGTTCTTCATAGTCGTCAGCCTCAACAGGATAAATTCCTGCAAACACCATCGGTTTGACATCTTCAAAACCTTCGATTGCCTTTTCACAGGGTCTTTCAACATGGGTAATGGTATCACCCACTTTCACTTCGCGTGAGGTTTTTATTCCCGAAATGATATATCCCACATCGCCTGCCGAAAGCTCGTCCTGCGGAACATATTTTAGCTTCAGCACCCCAATTTCGTCGGCATGGTATTCGCGTCCTGTGGAAACAAATTTTACGAAATCATTTTTCCGGATAGTGCCGTTGAAAATTCTGAAATAGGCAATAATTCCGCGGAAAGGGTTGAACACACTGTCAAAAATAAGGGCCTGGAGCGGAGCATCCGGATCTCCCAGAGGTGGCGGTATGCGCTTGACAATGGCCTCCAATACCTTATCTACCCCAAATCCTGTCCTGGCACTGGCCTCAATAATATCATCACGCGAACACCCTATCAGATCAACAATCTGGTCTTTCACCTCTTCAGGCATGGCATTTTCCATATCAATCTTGTTCAGTACCGGAATGATTTCCAGATTGTGATCAATAGCCTGATAAAGGTTTGATATGGTTTGTGCCTGTATGCCCTGGGTAGCATCCACTACAAGAAGAGCCCCCTCACAGGAAGCAATGGAACGCGAAACCTCATACGAAAAATCAACATGCCCCGGGGTATCAATAAGATTCAAAACATAGGATTCTCCCTCAAATTCATATTGCATCCGTATGGCATGGCTTTTAATTGTGATTCCGCGTTCACGCTCCAGATCCATACTGTCGAGCACCTGATCACGGAATTCCCTGTCAGATAAGGTATGGGTGAGCTGAAGAAGACGGTCGGCCAGGGTACTCTTACCATGGTCAATATGAGCAATAATGCAGAAATTACGGATATTCTTCAAGGGTTTCAGTTTTCAGGGCACAAAAATAGCATGTTTGGAAAACAGAAAAAAATCTTATTTCCCGGCATACATGATTCCCTTGCCGGAAAGAAGTTTCAGTTCTTTGCGGGCAGGATTCCAGAGGTACATTTTAAGAATATCCCCTTCATTGGTTTTGAAGGGAGGGTGGTACACCATCCGGTATCTTCTTGCGAAAGTGTCTGCCTGCACGGCAAAAGCATCATAATCCACTGTTTTTCCTTTATTCTCGATCATACATGTAAGATAAACCGAATCAGCGGCAGCCATGGAATCTGAATACATAGAAATTTCAAAACGGTACCATATCAGATCTTTTTTGTACCCTGGAATCAAAGGTTTTTTTACCAGTTCAAAAAACTCATCGTTTCCTGAGCGAGGTTCAGCCAGGACAAACAAAGCCGAAGACCGGGGAGGAACGGGCTCAGGCCATTTCAGCAGGGTACGTGTATCCGGTTTATAGCGTTTGTGAATATAAATCCAGCCGTAATCTGCACAAACCGTATCGTAAGGACTGTAATTATCAAGCATTTTTTCTGAAAAGAGAGGCCATTCCCGATTTTTTCGGTCGGCTTTCCAGATTATGACCGCATCAACACGGTTTTGTACCAGGGGATCATCAAACAGAGCGGT
>JAAYUG010000165.1 GCA_012517825.1 Bacteroidales bacterium
CCAGTAAGACTTACCTGAATGGATTTTGAAAGGGCAGCATTGGCCATCAGTTCCACACCGGTTGAGGCACTTTTGTTGAAGTTATCGAAAGTACGCACCATCACCAGAGGATTGGTTTCGAGAGGCTTGCTGATGTTAGTAATCATATTGTTGGTCTGACGGTAATACCCTTCCACCGAAAGCTGTATCATTTTGATATTTCTCTGGTAGCTGAGTTCGTATGAATTAATGTATTCCGGTTCCAGAGCAGGATTCCCTTTCTGCATGTTGAGCGGGTCCATATAGGTTGGAAACGGATCAAGGAAGAAACTGCGCGGCCTGTTCAGACGCCGGCTATAGCTGAACAATACCTGCTGATTGTTCTTAAAAGATTTGGAAAGATGGAACGACGGAAAGAAATCAAGCTTTTCATATGGATATTTTTCCTCTATAACCAGTGATTTAATGAGGCGATCGGTGTATTCAGCCCGCAAACCTACCTGGAAACTGACCCATTTCAGTTCATTACTGTAAATGGCGTACAACGACTGAATGTTGTTGACAAAGTCATGTTTGTTGATCTGATTGGGATCCGTAATCCATGTTTTGGTATCCGGATCATAATTGTCATAAGAATAGCTATGGACCTCATCCTCAAAACGCCCCTGATAGCCTGCTTCCAGTTTGCTTTTGTCGGTAATGGGGTACACATAATCGAGTTTCACCCGCCAGTCGTTCTCCGTTCCTCCTTCAAGTGCCCTCGAACGGATAGGAATAATGGAATCGACAGCATTCCACAAAGCATCTGTGAATGTTTCAGTTAATGGATTAGATTCATCATCTTTTTCATAAGAGTAGAACACCAAACCATCGAGCGTATGTCCGGGCTTGTCAAACTTGTGCTGGAAATTCAGGTAAAGGCTTGAAAAATCGTTGGAACGGTCAAAACCACTTGACTGTATATAATACTTATTCAGAAACAGGGGTTCTGTGTACTGGTGGTATTTACCTGTTGTCATTCGCCCAAACGAGCGGCTTCCGTATTCACCGGAAAGAGAAACCGTGGTATTATCAGTGGCGTTATAGTCAAACCCCCCCCGCACCGAATAGCCTTTTCTGTTCATATCTCCCTTATTGTTGTTAATGAGAAAGAACGTTGTATCCGGTCCGAGGTAATTCTCTCTGCGCATTTTGCCTGACCCCGGGTTGCTGAAATCCATCCAGTCGCCTCCCGCAAAAAAGTTAAATTTCCCCACCTTATAATTGAGGAGAAGATCGGTGGAGTATTGCTTGTGGGTGATACCGGCTGTGGTGTTGAGAATACCGCTGACGCCGGTAATCTTTGATTTTTTCATCACCACATTGATAATGCCTGCCACCCCTTCCGGGTCGTACTTGGCAGAAGGATTCGTAATGATTTCGATGCTTTGAATGGTACTGGCCGGTATCTGCTGCAGGGCTTCCGTTCCCTTGAGGACACTGGGTTTCCCGTCAATAAGAACGGTGAAATTTGAACTGCCTCGCAGTTGCACATTCCCGTCCACATCAACGGTAACCGAAGGAGTGTTTTCGAGTACTTCAACTGCTGTACCTCCTGAAGAAACAATATCCTGGCTCACCTGCACCACCTTTTTGTCAATTTTATACTCCAGCCTGTTCTGGTTTCCGATCACCTCGACTTCCTTCAAAGCCTGGACAAGCTCCTCAATGTGCAGTTCACCAATGTTGACTTCTTTCTGCCGCGGGGAAACAATGATTCCGTTATGGCGCATCTTCTTGAATCCCACAAAGGTAACCTCCACATAATACCGTCCATAGGGCAATTTATTCAAAACAAAACTCCCGTCCTGTCCGGTGATAGTTCCCGTTACCAGAGAAGAATCCCTGACATTGTACAGGGCAACGCTGGCGTATTCTATTGGCGTATTGTCCTTTCCGTCAATTATTTTGCCACGGATAATCCCATCATTTGGCATATTTCCACCCTGCGGAACAGGGTAATTCTGCGCAAATGCGCCTAAAAACACAAAAAGGCCGGCAACCAATGCAATAAATTTCTTTTTTCTCATATAACTTACAAATGAATTAACACCTGATAAGACAACCATCCTTACAGAAAGTTTGCGCAAAGAAAGAAATATTCTTCTTCCCGCCGTATGGCAGGTTGTTAAAAAACCGTGCCGACAGGTGAATGCCGGCCTGCTGTCTCCATTGGGAACTTTTCTCAAAATGGTTACTTTTGCGCCCTGATAGACAAAAAAATGATTCAGGCACACTACGGGGAATTTGCGGCCTTACTGGTTGCCCTTTTCTGGACAATAACCGCACTGTCGTTTGAATTTGCCAGCATCAGGGTGGGTTCGCTGGCAGTAAATATCATCCGGCTGGTCATTGGTTTTCTGTTTCTGAGCACCTTCACCCTTTTTCACAGGGGATTGTTTTTTCCTTCCGATGCCGGCATGCAAAACTGGATATGGCTTTCTTTATCGGGGCTGATAGGTTTTGTGATGGGCGATTATTTTCTTTTTCATTCATACGTTATTGTCGGCTCGTGGTTTTCGATGCTAGTTATGACCCTGGCCCCTGCCCTTGCGGCACTGTTCGGCTGGATCATCCTGGGCGAAACGATGGACATAAAAAATACAACTGCCCTGCTTCTGACCATGGGAGGAATTGTTCTGGCCATGTTCGGAAAAGGAAACGGGCAGGAAAAACTTACCCTGAACAAGCCTGTCCGCGGGATA
>JAAYUG010000166.1 GCA_012517825.1 Bacteroidales bacterium
AAGCGTAGAGCGTAAAGAGGGGTATTGGGTTTAAAGTGCAGAGCATTGTTTATTTAGCGCAGAGTGTGAAGCGAATGGCAAAAGATCTTTCCATTTCCCCGTTAGGGGATGAAGAACAATAGATGTGACGATCAAAACGCAATTTTTCCCCGTAGGGGATTAAGGAACGGTTTCTAAAGTTCCAATGTTCCAGGGTTTCAACGTTCCATTATTCCAGCGTTTCGGGTGTTTAAGGTCAATTTGTGATTTGAGATTTTCCAGTTTCGAATAAAGAACGTTAAGCTTAGAATAAACTGATGAACACCATTAATATCGAAAGAACAAAGAATGATCAAGGCAGGAAAGTGAGACTGCCAACTGCATGGATCCTCAAAACTGCGCAATGTGCCACAAGGGCTGCTTCCACTTTGTTTCAGCGGGATTTGCCCAAATGCCAACGCTAAAGGCTTACCCACTGCGCATCAGTTCGTTTGCTCTCCTGCTGCGCAATCCGCGTTAAAATGATCAATGCACACTATGCCTAAGTACAGGCAGAATGTGCATTTTTACTTCGTTATACTGATGGTAACCTGATTGTTACCTATTGAGACGAAACCAATTTGGATCATTCGGTTTGTCGTCCCGGACAGGTAAAGGTGTAAGACCTTTATAATTTCTGCCCTGGAAAAATCAGACCGAAAATTAACGGGTTGGAGAAAGTTCAATCGTTATATTTTGGGTATTTCCAGCTGAAACCTTTACTTCTTCCAATATGGTTTCGTTGTAGGAAACATAAGAAGCATAGATTTTGTATTTGCCAGCCGGGACATCCTGAATACGGCATGTGCCTTCCAGATCGGTGTATGCTTTAGTTCCTGTTTCGCTGATGGTAATCAAAACACCGGTAAGCGATTCGCCCGTCAACTTATCTTTAACCGACAGCGAAATAGTTGATAAAGAAGCTGATTCAGGGGAAGTGTTTTTCACGTCATTTCCTGCAAACAGGGAAATGGAACATGTGGCAAACAGAATCAGGATTGCAATACGTGCTTTCATTGTTTATCTATTTTAATCAGCACAAATGTATAGCCCTGATATTAACCTAAAATTACAGCATCATTATTATTACACGAAATAATAATTAAACTAATGTTAAGTTTTAAAACCGATAATTACTGATGGGCATCGCGCAGAAGGTCGAAGACAGTTTTTACCGGATTGAAGGTTGCAAGAGGAACGTCGACAAACACCGTGTTCCATCCTGCCATGGATCCGTTCCAGAGCCCGGGTAATTCCAGTGCCTTAAGTTCTTTCCCGTCCTTAGATTTAACCGAAATAAAACCGGTTTGCGGATCTCGGAATTTCGGGAGTTCGTAATTTGTTCCATCGGGCTTCCGGATGGAGCAGACCAGGTCAACGGGATTAAAGTGCGTGGATTTCCTGACGATTTCCCATTGTTCCGCATCCTTTTGGTTAATTTGCGAAAGTTCCACGATTTGCAGGGAAAGTGTACCATCAGTCTGGCGCACCCAGAAAGGACCGCCTCCAGGTTCCCCTTCATTTTTAACCATTCCGCAGACGCGGATAGGTCGGTCGAGTTTGTCGATGAGAAAGTCAATAAATTCTTTCTGATTCCCTGATTTTTTAACATTATAATGGAATTCCTGCTCGACAAAAAGCAAAGCTTCGTTAATCAGTTCCGAAGAAGGATTTTTTCTGAGATTTTCCAAAAAGTAAAACACTTTTTCTCTCAGGGAAAGGAGGATTCCGCCCAGGACTTTTTTCCAATGGACAGTAGGTTCTTTCAGGTGATCGGGTACTACATTATCTATGTTTTTGATAAAGATTAGGTCGGCCTGCAGTGATTGGAGATTTTCAAGGAGAGCACCGTGTCCACCCGGTCTGAAGACAAGGTTTCCGTTTGAATCGCGGAAGGGCTGATTAAATGCATCAGCAGCAATGGTGTCGGTTGAAGGCTTTTGTACAGAAAATTCCACCTCATAGGTAACCTGGAAAAGCCGTTCATAGAATGCCTTTTTTTCCATAAACAGGGCAATGAAGGCATCCCTGTGTTCCGGGGAAACGGTGAAGTGCAGCCGGCAGCGGTCGCCGGCACCTTTGGCATAAAGAGCCGCTTCAGTCAGGTGTTCTTCCAATGCTGTTCTTGCTCCGCCGGGGTAGGCATGAAAAAAAATCAGCCCTTTGGGCAAGGAACCATAGTTCATTCCTTCCCGATCAAGAAATGCTGAAAGGATAGAGGAATATTGTTCCGGCCTGACTTTCTCCTGAAGAGTTATGTCATGAGAAACAAGGACTTTTTTCAGTTCGGGATAAAAGGCAAATTTGTGCAGGTTAGCGAGGAATTCACGGGCAGAAGGCGTCAATGATGTAATTCCTTTATCAAGAGCATTCTTCCACTCGAAAAGATCCTTGAACATTCGTGTTGCAGCTCCTGATGCCGGAACAAATTTGAGCAAATCCATCCGTGGAGCAGAAGATTCAAATGCATGACTATAGTGTTCCTGTTCCGGCAGATCAAGAACACGAATACCATCACCCGGCACCGCAGGCCGATCAAGCGATGCGTATGGGAAACCATTCCGAAAAAAATCCAGTTGCTGGTTAACCTCTTCAATACTAATCCCTTTTTCTTCCAGAAGTTTCAGATCGTTTTGGGTCCACATAGGCATATTTCAGATTTAAAGGGGTTCGATTATTAACGTTCAGCAGAGGCCTGCATGCCAGCTTCAAAGGCTTTCAGATTCAGGTCAATTACAGAAGGTCCTTTTTGTGCAAAGAGTGTTTTTATTCCCAGCACCAGGCTTTCAGGCTTCAGATGAATAAAACGGGAGGCAGCGCCCAGCATTACCATGTTGGATGCTCTGGCTGAGCCGCAGAGGGAAGCAATTTCGTCTGCATTGATCAGCACTGTATTTTTATAGTTACTGTACTCATGCATCAGGGAATCCAGGGAAGGATAATCAGGAATGTTTATAAAAGGCTGGCTATTCGACACTATCCAGCCGTCGGGAGACAGCCAGGGAAGGTAGCGCAGAGCCTCCAACGGTTCCACGGAGAGAATCAGGCTGGCAGAAGACAGGGGTATAAGGTCAGAGGCTATGGGCCTGGAGCTGATTCTGACGTGCGACTGAACAGCTCCGCCTCTCTGGCTCATACCATGAATTTCGGACTGTTTAATGTGCATATTTTCTTCCAGGGCCGCAACTCCGAGGACAGCCGAGATGGAAATTATGCCCTGCCCCCCTACTCCGCAAAGGATGATATCGGTTTTCATATCGTGTTTTCCTGTTGGAATCATTTTATATCAGTCTTTTGAATATTCTTCATTTAATACTCAGAACAATAAGGACAGGTTCCTGTTAATTCTTTTTATGTCTGCGGGCTGAAGTCTGGATGCATTCCCTCTGAAAGATGACAACTGACAGACCTCTATAAAGAATTTCCTGCCGTAGAACTTGCACATTCTGTTCATGATTCTTTTTAAGGGGAACCAGGGTTACAATGTGATCGGGGCTGACCCCAAGTCCTTTGCAGATTTCGACCAGACGATTAGTGGCGTGGGATTTCTGGCCGCCGGTCATAGCTGTTGCGGAGTTATCGGAAATGATGACGGTTATGGGTGAATTTTCAATCACTGCATCGAGAAGCCCTGTCATTCCGGAGTGGGTGAAGGTGGAATCACCGATAACGCAAACAGAAGGGGACATACCTGCATCGGCAGCTCCCTTTGCCATAGTAATGGAAGCACCCATATCCACGCAGCTGTAAATTGCATTGTAAGGAGGCAAAGCGCCGAGGGTATAGCATCCGATATCGGAGAAAACTTTCCCTTTGCCGAATTCCTGCATAACTTCATCGAGAGCCAGGTACAAATCGGCATGGCTGCAGCCGTTGCATAAAGAAGGTGGCCGGGGAACAACAACCGGAGGGGGTGCAAAAGTTTGCTTTGCAGGAAATCCAAAGGCGGAGGCCACGATATCGGGCGTCAGTTCTCCGTCGCGGGGGATTGTCCCATCAAGGCGTCCTTTTATCTGCTTGCTGGCGGGGAATGTTCCGCTGAGCATTTCCTCCACAAAGGGATATCCGTCTTCCAGTACCAGAATGGCTGAGGATTGTTCAAATATTTTTTGTATGTGTTGAACTGGCAAAGGATATTGCGAGAGTTTATAAACGGGACCCGGGTAATTTCCTTCAGGAAAGCATTCATTCAAATAGTTCCAGCCTGTTCCGCAGGCAATAATTCCGGTGGTACCAACCGGATTTAAAACAGCCGAGTTAAAAGGTGATTGTTCGGATGCTTTGAGGAATTCTTCCTGAAGGGTCAGTAGGCGTTTGTAGCGTTTGCGGGCCAGCGCCGGCAACAGGACGAACTGGAGGGGATCTTCGGGCAAACGGTTTGGTTTTTGAGGGAGCGGAGGCCGGGTTTCGACCTGTGAACGGGAATGAGCGAGGCGGGTAGTGATGCGCATCAGTACAGGTACGCCGTATTTTTCTGAAAGATCAAAGGCGTTTCTGGTCATGTTATAGGCTTCCTGCTGGGTAGAAGGCTCGAATACAGGGATCTGGGCAAATTTGCCATAGTATCGTGAATCCTGTTCATTCTGGCTGGAATGCATGGACGGGTCATCCGCGGCCACAACAACAAGACCCCCATTGACTCCGGTAATGGCAGCGTTCATAAACGGATCTGCCGCCACATTCAGCCCGACATGTTTCATGGCCACCAAAGCCCGTTTTCCGGCGTATGACATGCCGAGGGCTTCTTCCATAGCGGTCTTTTCGTTAGCTGACCAGAGGGCATGCACATTGTGCTGTGCGGCATATTCGCTTGCCTGAACATATTCCATAATTTCCGTTGAAGGGGTTCCCGGGTATGCATATATTCCCGAAATGCCGGCATCCAGTGCCCCCTGTGCAATTGCTTCATCTCCAAGCAGTAAAAGCTTCCGCATATTGTATTTAGGTTTCTTCAAAGGTATAAATAAACCTGAACAGGTTCGAATAATATACAAACGGTTATTCACCAACAATGGTAACCATGACAGTTCGTGAACCTCCCTGCCGTCTGAACTCACACAGATAGATACCCTGCCAGGTACCAAGGTCCAGCCGACCGTTCCGTATGGGGATAGTAACAGACTGGCCGAGCAATGAGGATTTCAGGTGGGCAGGCATATCATCACTGCCTTCGAGGGTATGGGTATAGACCGGGTCATTTTCGGGAATCAGTTTATTGAGAAAGGATTCGAAATCATAACGCACTGACGGATCGGCATTTTCGTTAATAGAAATTGCTGCCGAAGTATGTTTGATAAAGATGTGAACGATCCCCTTCTCAGGTAATTTGCCAATTTTCTCGGTAATGAGATGGGTAATCAAATGATAGCCTTTGCGGAATGCCGGCAAATGAATTTCGTATTGCTGAATCATGGAATTGTGTTTTTTTTGCGAAAATAAATCATATATGCAATTTCGCTTCGTTTTTATAGTTTAGCTATTTTACAGCTTCCGTATCAGATGAAAGCAAGAATAACAGCAATCCTTTATCTGTCTTTTTTATGCTTTGGTGTTTTGGCGCAGGAAGCGTATGTGGTATCGGGCCGGGTATTGTCGGAGGATGGTAAACCGGTACCCTTTGCCAATGTTGTGGTAAACGGCACAGGTATCGGTACGGTAGCTGATGATTCAGGAAGATTTGACGTCAGGGTGCCGGGCAAAGGAGAATGGAAGCTTCAGATCAGTTCAATAGGTTATGAGCCAAGGATTTTCAGTGTGCAGGCTGAACCTCAGGGAAAAAACCAGGTTGTTGTTATCCTGAAAGAAAATTTGCAGGAAATTGATGAAGTGCGGATTAATCAGGCAATCAACCAGACAGCTAACCTGACGCGGATTGACATGAAGACGGTGCAGATGCTACCCAATACTTCGGGAAATTTCGAATCGATTTTAAAAACACTTCCCGGAGTATCGTCCAATAACGAGCTTAGCTCGCAATATTCTGTGCGGGGTGGCAATTTTGATGAGAACCTTGTTTACATCAACGGCATCGAGGTGTTCAGGCCTTTTCTCATACGGAGCGGGCAGCAGGAAGGATTGAGTTTTATCAATCCGGACCTGATCCAATCGGTTCAATTTTCGGCCGGGGGATTTGATGCCAGTTACGGAGACAAGATGTCGTCGATTCTTGATGTGACCTATAAAAAGCCGGCTCGTGCAGGAGGTTCGGTTTCGGGCAGTCTGCTCGGAGGCAGTGCCCATCTTGAAGGGATTTCATCCAGATCGCATCTTTCGTGGATTGCTGGCCTGCGTTACAAAACCACACAATATTTGCTGGGAAGTCTTGATACCAAAGGGGAATATAAGCCGGCCTTTTTTGATTTTCAGAGTTATTTAACATGGACACCGGGTTCCGGCAGTGAGATTGGCCTTTTAACTAATATGAGCATTAACAGCTATCATTTCATTCCGGTAACAAGGGAAACTGATTTTGGCAACATTTTCAGTGCCTACCGTTTAAAAATTTACTATGACGGAAGCGAACTTGATAAGTATACCACCCTTATGGGGGTTCTGACCTACAGGCAAAAATTAGGAGAGAATGTTGACATTAACTTTAGTTCTTCAGCCTATACCTCAGGAGAAAGAGAGACATTTGACATCGAAGGGCAGTATCTGATCAATGAACTGGATACCAGAATAGGAACAGAGACGTCGGGCGACAGCATCAAGAACATTGGTGTAGGAACCTTTCTGGACCATGCCCGTAACCGGCTTCTGATCAATGTATTTTCCCTGCAGCATTCCGGCAGGTTTTCTATTCCGGGGTATACCCTGAGGTGGGGCCTCCGTGCCCAGTCAGAGGTAATACATGACCGGCTCAGTGAATGGAAGCTGGTTGATTCGGCGGGTTACAGCCTGCCCTATTCCGAAGAGGAAGTAAGCCTGTATGATGTAGTAAAATCTAAAAATAACTTTTCAACCTGGCGCGCATCCGGTTATTTCGAAAACACATTTTCGACCGGATTATGGGGTGGCGATGTCTATGTTACCGCAGGGATCCGTGGGATATACTATCATTTCAGCAATCAATTGCTTGCCGATCCGAGGATTTCGCTGGCATGGAACCCCAGATGGGAAAAAGATTTCCGCTGGCGGCTGTCAGCGGGAATATATGACCAGCCTCCGTTTTATAAGGAAATGCGCAATCCTTCCGGAATTATTAACCGGAACATAAGAGCACAACGGTCAGCCCACCTGCTGGCAGGCAGTGATTATTATTTTACCGCATGGGAAAGGCCCTTTAAATTCACTGCGGAGCTGTATTATAAATATATGTGGGATCTGATACCTTACAAACTTGAAAATGTCCGTGTACGCTATTCAGCACAGAATATAGCCAAAGGGTATGCAACGGGATTCGATCTGAAGCTGAACGGAGAGTTTGTAAAGGACGCTGAAAGCTGGGTCAGCTTTTCGCTGATGCGCACCATGGAAGACATCAGCAACGATTTTTACATCAACAGTGAAGGAAAAAAGACAGAACCGGGCTATTACCCGCGGCCAACCGATCAGCTGGTAAATTTCGGTCTGTATTTTCAGGATTATGTTCCCCAGAATCCCAGTTTCAGAGTCAGCCTTTATTTTCTCTACGGGAGTCCTCTCCCCTTCAGTCCACCGGTAGCCGATCGGTATGATCTGGTGTACAGGATGCCGGCCTATAAGCGGGTCGATATCGGATTTATAAAAACGTTAAAGGAAGAAGGAAAAGCCTCCGGGCAGATTGCGTTTTTTAATGTATTCAGGAGCATCTATATTAGCGCAGAAGTATTTAATCTATTTGGCGTGAACAATACCATTTCCTATTTATGGGTACGCACGGTATCAAACCTTCAGAACGTGCCCGGTATGTTTGCCGTTCCAAACTATCTTACCGGAAGAAGGTTTAACATTCGTTTGCAGATGAATTTCTGAGCGTGAAGGCAATTAAGCCCTGCCTTGAAAAAAGAAAGAGAGCTGTTACACAAAACAGCTCTCTTTCTTAAGGGTTACTACAGCAATTATTTTTTCATGAATTTAACTGCGGCAGAAGTATTGTCTGCATTTCGGGTAACGAGGAAGTAAATACCGTTGTGCAGATCAGAGACATTTATTGTCACAACCTTCTGGTTTACAGCATTTAACTGCTGCATCGTTTGTCCGAGCAAATTGGTAACAGTAATGCTAACAATAGGAGCATCGGATGATACCGTAATGGTTTCCGTTGCAGGATTGGGATAAACCAGAACATTGTTTTTAGCAGTAATTTTGTTGACAGAATTTACATCCCATATTGAACCGCGAAGAACAGGAGAACCAGCCAATGGAAGGAAATTGGGAGTACCGTTCTGAACAAAAGGATCGGCAATTTTCAGCTGGGAATTGGAAATAAGCGTATCATTGCTGCGTGATGCGTCGAAGTACCATGCAGCTTCTTCAGCAACTGTCGGCCAATCTTCTCCCGACTTAACACCGAAGAAATTTGTCATTCCGGCCATCACCGAATGATATAATTTTAATTCATCGTTTTTGGCGTTCTGGATAGAAGGTCCTTCAATATAAAGACCGGTAGGCCAACCTGCAAACAGGGAATTATAAATCTGAATTTTTGTATTTCTTCTAAGGTGCATAGCTCTGAGATAATCTCCGCTGATTTGAGTAGAGGGAGTAGCCAATGGTCCGAAGGAGCTTATGTTGCTGAATACAGGTGAAGTAAAAGGTTCGGCAGCAGAACCGCTTCCGTCGTTATCGGACTCGAAGCTA
>JAAYUG010000167.1 GCA_012517825.1 Bacteroidales bacterium
ACCAGACTATTGTATTGCCTGAACGGTAAATTTCCCTGTTGCCGGTGGTTCGCTGATTGATGGCAAGGGCTTCTTTATTTGTCAAAAGGCTAAGTTCTTCGGGTGTCATATCGGGCAGGTTGCCTCCGATCATGAGCGGGGAACGGAACATGCACCAGAGGGTCATCATGGTTTTCAGTTCTTCATAGGTGAACTGGGAGCGGCGTGGTTTAAGTTCCGGGATATCTGTGCGGATGCTCAACTGTCCTACGGGGAGCATGTCGGCATCAGGCCAGTGTCCCGGACCGCTGAAAGGCGCCCACATGCGGCAGAGGTCGAACTGATGGCGCAGTTTGGGCCACTGATCCCAGAAATCACCTGATATTCTCCACATCTGGGCATGAGTTGAAACATGCCGCGGGTTTCCGATAAAAGTTGGCCCCGGCGAAAGGCTCAGGATAATGTATCTTCCGGTGCGCCGTATGGCGCGCTGAAGGGCTTCAATCTCATCCGCATGATAGGGACTTGACATATCATCCGCCTTGATAAAATCGACCCCCCAATCGGCGTATAATTCCAGCAGTGAATTGTAGTATTCCTGGGCTCCCGGCCTGGTCATGTCAACTCCGCACAAACCCTGATACCAGGAACAGGTGTCTTCCCGATTGGCAATTTCTGAAGCCTTTATGTTTGTTCCTTTTACCGGGGTATTTTTTTCAATGGCCTGGTAAGGAATACCCCGCATAATATGGATACCGAATTTAAGTCCTTTTGCATGCACATAATCGGCAAGTGGTTTGAATCCCTTGCCATTGACAGATGAAGGATGCAGGGTAGGCGAAGGGATGAGTCTGCCATATTCGTCAATATGCTGGGGAGGGTTTTCAAAACGGATGTTTTCTGAAGTAAGGCCTTCTGCATACCAGAGGTAATCCACAACGACGTATTCCCATCCGTATTCTTTCAGGTGAGCCGCCATATAATCGGCGTTGGCCTTTACATCATTTTCGGTCACCAGATGACCGTAGCAGTCGTAACTGTTCCAGCCCATAGGGGGAGTGATGGCCAGTGGAACGTTCTTATTGTTATCCGAACGGCAGGCAGTTAAACTATAAAAAAGTATTAAAGCAATAAGAACCAACTGGGGTCTGCTCATGATGGGAACAAGGTTAAAACAACAAAACTATTTATTAATAGGAATCCAGTTTATACCATTGAACAAATATAGAGTTTTATCGGTACTGTTATAATATATTTCTCCTTCCTGGGGATTATCCGGAGGTGATGTGCGTGGAACCAATTGAAGCACATCCCGTATGGTTGTCTTCCCGTTAAGTTTAATAATCTTGTTATCGAATTCCCCATAAACCAGAGAGTTATCCTGATCGGCCGAAGTGTTATGGATGTATAGCTTATTATTGCCTGTTTCATTGGATCCCGCATTATATCCTATAAATACATTCCCCGAGCCTGTTTTCATGGAATATCCCGCTCTGGAACCAATAAGAACATTGTTGCTGCCGCTTTCTATATTATAACCGGCAAAAGATCCGAGAAATGTATTATAGTTTCCCGGCGGGTCGGGAGGATCATTATCAGGACCTCCCCGTCCGCAATCGGAACCAACAAACGTATTCCCAGTCCCTCCATCAAACCAGTAACCGGCATTACATCCCAGAAAAGCATTGCTGGAGCCAGTGGTAAAAGCAAATCCTGAATTTGTTCCGTAAAATGCATTGAAAGAGGAGGTAGTATGATAACCTGATCCCACTCCTATAAATGTATTGTAATTGGCTACAGTACTCAATAAACCAGCATTTGTGCCAATGAGAATATTGCATTTACCCGATTTATTTGAGTACCCTGCATAAGGACCAAGAAATACATTTTCAATACCTGTTGTATTATTTAATCCGGCCATGGTTCCGATAAAAGTATTTCTCTCACCGGAAATGTTTTTAAAACCGGCACTGTCACCCATGAAAATATTGCTTGAACCGATGGTATTATTATAACCCGAATGAAATCCAATGAAATAGTTTTTTGAACCATCACTATTCGAAAAACCACTCCGGTAACCGATAAAAGAATTGTATTTTCCGTTTTTGTTTGATGATCCGGCAAGATGTCCAATAAAGTAGTTTTCAGGGCTTAGCCGGAGAAAATTTTCCGATAAGCTTTGAGGATTGTTCCCAAGTGTAAATCCGGCAACAGGGTCCTTTGCAATGATTTTTGTCTTTTGTGGGTCAATACTGAAGTATTCTTCCCCAATTCCTTTATTCTGAGGAGTTCTGCCTCCGATAGCAAATCCACCCCTTCCTCCTTTCCCGGAATCATTAATGTACATACGGATGCTATCAGGTGTGACCCGGAAAATGTCAATGGGTTCGCCTTTTCCTGCCGGAGTTCTCCCTCCGATAGCAAATCCTCCTCTGCCACCTTTCATTCCTTCGGGAAGGTAAATGCGAACCCCTTCATCAAATACTGCAAAAACAGTTTCGCCGTTTTTGTTTTTTACCTCGAAAAGAAGTGTATCCTCGCCCGCAACTGTCATTTTTCCTGTAGGGGGGTCAATTCCGACCCCAACGCTGGCCATGGTCGTTACTTTTCCTTCCCCGTCTTTCCAAAGGCTGGTACCTGGTTCACCCGGAGGGCCCTGCGGCCCTTCATTACCATGGAGCGCAAACATGGCATATGGCACAGCGAGAAGTTCAAATACTCCGATCAATTTGTAATTGCCCTGACCTTCCATATCCGCTTCTATCCGAAGAAAATAATTTCCTTCTGACCAATCTATGTCCTCCATATTGTCATTTGTTTCTCCCCGACCAATTTCAATGGTTACCAGACCAAATTCATTCGTCAACGGATTTTGGAATTCTTTATACACAGTAAGTCCAGATGGACCACCCTGCAAAATGGAAATGCAGAGGGAGATCTGCTGATTCTTTATGGGAACTCCCGTTTCGTCCCTGATGATCGCCTGGTATTTAAATGCCTGTGGAACCTGTCCCCACAAACCGGCATTCAAAATTAGCAATGTAAAAATTGCTGAAATCATCCGTTTCATGGTGGTACTAATTTATAATTTCAGTTTTGAGGTAATTTCCGGAAATTTATTTTCAGGAACATTGTTATACAGCCCTGGTATTTATTTATTTTAAAATAACAAAAACTACTGACATGAAAAGTGTTCCGGCCACGAATCCTCCTGTACCCCACAATATCTTACTGGTCAGACTATTCCATCGTTCTGCCCTGATTTTCTCACGGGCCTCTTCCAGTTGAAGTTGGATCGATTGGAGATTGTTTTCAAGCACTTTGTTGACTTTTTCAAGCTCCTGCAGTCTCAGGGCATTTTCTTTTTGAAACATCAGAGCATATTCCCTGAACGAGGCGGTATTATTGTCCAGCGACTGTACCCCCTTCTGCAGGGAAGCAATGTCTGCTGCGAGATCCTCGGTGACCAGGGAAAGCTGCCGGCATCGCTCCAGGTTCACGGAGCATGCAACAAATTCCTTCACACCAACCGGATTAATAAGGTAAAGTGTGTCCATTTCCGGCACGATGCATTTTCCCCTGATGCCTGTAAGGGTGTCAATGTCAGAAACCATAGCATCAAACATTTCAGGGCTGATTCTGATTACGGAACCATTCTTTTGTGCGGAAAGGCTGAAGGAAATGAAAAAAAACAGAAAAAAACTGCAGCAATGCTTCATACCCTGCTTATTTTATCTGTGGCACCGATATTTTATCGAGGGTTTCCTTTATTGTGGAAATATTCCGGCCGGCATTGCGAAACCCCGCGTCAAGTTCTTTTTGTATCAGCCGGTTTGTTGAATCCATTTTTCTGATCTGCTCGGAAAGCTGCAGGTTCATTTCACGGAGCTCGCGGATGAGCGAATCCTGATGCCTGACAAGAACTGATGATTCTTCCGCTTTTTCCACCGCACTTTTCAGTAGACGGGCTGAAATCCGCAGGTCATGGCTGGTTTTGAACAGTCCTGCCAGGAGGAGCAGAACCAGAAACCCCAGCAGTGCAAGGGTAATAATCCGAAACTGTTTTTTGTCATTCATAGGAATATGGATTAGTTGGCGGAACTTATTTTTTATTTCAGGACGTATAACCGGAATATTTTTCATTGCAGATTTTTTTTGCCGTCCGATTATTCAGAAAGTTCAGGCAGGTCCACTCAAATTTAGGAGAAAAATTTGACAGGAAGAAGTATTTTACATAGAAAAAAGTATCTTTGACTTATAAATGTAATTTATACACTATAATTTATTGCTATGGAATCATTAAAAAAACTGGAAGTATGGTTTGTTACCGGAAGCCAGCACTTATACGGGGAAGAAACCCTGAAACAGGTACAGGTTCACGCGGATGAGATAGCCCGGAAGCTCAATGAACGGCCGGAAATTCCTGTTCAAGTTATTGCCAGACCGGTTGTTACCACTCCTTCAGCTATCTATCAGGTGTGTATGGATGCCAATCATTCCGGTCAGTGCGTGGGACTGATCACCTGGATGCATACCTTTTCGCCGGCCAAAATGTGGATTGCCGGATTACAGGCGTTGAAAAAACCCTTCGTTCATCTGCATACGCAATACAACAGGGATATACCATGGAGCGAGATCGACATGGATTTTATGAACCTCAACCAGTCGGCCCATGGTGACAGGGAATTTGGATTCATAGTTTCCCGGCTTCGTAAAAACAGGAAAGTGATTACTGGCCACTGGCAGGATCCTGAAGTGCACCGGCAGCTGGGAATTTGGGCGCGGGCTGCCTGTGGTTGGGCCGAAGCTCAGAAAACAAAAATTGCCCGCTTTGGCGATAATATGCGGGAGGTGGCCGTAACCGAAGGCGATAAAGTGGAAGCACAAATGCGCCTTGGTTGGTCAGTAAACGGATTCGGAATCGGGGAACTTACCGCCAGAATTAACGAAGTGGGTGAGCAGGAGATCGATAGACTGGTTGAAGAATATGAACAGTCGTACATTATGATGCCCGAATTGCGAAAGGGGGGAAGCAAACATGCCTCCCTGAGGGAAGCTGCCCGCATCGAGCTTGGTTTAAGGGCTTTCCTTAAACAGGGAGATTTTCAGGGATTTACCGATACCTTTGAAGATCTGCACGGTATGGTTCAGCTACCCGGTATTGCTGTCCAGCGTCTGATGAACGAAGGCTATGGTTTCGGTGCCGAAGGCGACTGGAAAATGGCGGCCATGCTCCATGTTATGAGTACCATGGCTTCTGGCCTTCCGGGAGGAAATTCATTTATGGAGGATTATACCTACCACCTTGAACCGGGGAATATGCTGGTGCTGGGAGCCCACATGCTCGAGATTTCTCCTTCCCTGGCGCGCAAGAAACCTTCCTGCGAAATCCATCCCCTGTCGATTGGAGGGAAAGATGCCCCTGTACGCCTCGTATTTAATGCCGAACCCGGTCCGGCAATTAATGTTTCCATGGTCGATATGGGCAACCGTTTCCGACTGATTGTCAATAAAGTGGAGGCCGTGGTTCCTCCGCATGATCTGCCGAAACTTCCGGTAGCAAGGGTCCTCTGGAAACCTCTGCCTGATCTGAAAACAGCTGCAACGGCATGGATTTATGCTGGAGGAGCTCATCATACCTGCTACAGCCAGAATCTTACTGCTGAGCATATTGCCGACTTTGCCGATATGGCCGGAATGGAAATGCTGACAATTGATGAAAAAACCGATTTGCAGGCATTCCGTGAACAAATTAAATGGAACGAAATGTACTATATGCTGTCCGGCAGTCTGAGGTAATATACAATCAGGCAAAGGCTTCACCTCTTTAATCCTGAGGGGATCGACTTATAGTTTCGATCCGGTATTTTTACTGTAGGTTGAGGAGTATTGTATCAGCTGTTTGGTGCCAGACATCAAACAGCTGATATTGTTTTGTGTTTATTTGATCTAAATAAGTATATTTGCAAATCAGTACTAAATATCTTAAAACTATGAGTGAATTTATCAATAACTCTGAACAACGCAAAAAACGGCTGAAAGAACTGATTTTGCGTCTGCACGGGGGCGAAGAACCTGAAATTGTGCGGAATAAACTGATTGAACACCTTCAGCAGGTTCCCTATAATGAGGTGGTAGAAACCGAGCAGGAACTGATTGCGGAAGGTTTACCGGCTGATGAAGTGCTTAAGTTCTGTGACCTGCATACAATGGTGCTGGAGGGTCATATTGATACTTCATCACAGCGAAAAATTTCTCCGGGTCATCCCGTTGATGTATTTATTGAAGAAAACAAGGCAATCCGCAAAGTAACAGGCGAAGCAAGGAAAGCCATAGAACGCGTGCGGAACATTTCCGACGATGCCTTGCATGAAAGTCTCATGGAAATTCAGGGCCTGTTTAATCAGCTGATGGATGTGGATAAGCATTACAAACGGAAAGAGTATCTGGTATTTCCATACCTTGAAAAGAAAGGCATAACGGGTCCGCCAAAAGTGATGTGGGGCAAGCATGATGAAATCAGAACCTTGCTCCGGGGTGCTATTGAATCGGTAAAGGCTTGTCCGCCCGACAGGGATGAATTGCTGGCTGTGGCCGACATGATGCTTTTGCCGGCGCTGAAAGCTGTTGAGGATATGATTGGGAAGGAAGAGGAAATTCTTTTCCCGATGGCACTGGATTCACTCACAGAAGCAGAATGGTATGAAGTACACCGGCAGACGCTGGATATCGGGTATTGCCTGTACGACCCGCAGGTGGAATGGATTCCATCTGTCAGTCAGGCCGCGCCTGATTCCGGTCAGACTCCGGGTGATGGCCTTGTACGCCTTCCTTCCGGAAGTTTTGCTGTGGAGGAATTACTGGCCATTTTGAATACGCTTCCGGTTGATGTTACTTTTGTAGACCGGAACGATAAGGTTAAGTATTTCTCGCAGGGTAGTCACCGTATCTTCACCAGAAACAGGGCAATACTTAACCGGGATGTGCGTTTGTGTCATCCTCCTGGAAGTGTGCACATTGTTGAAAAAATTCTGGATGATTTTAAATCAGGCAGGGAAAATTATGCTCCTTTCTGGATACAGATGAAGGGGCGGTTTATCCATATTGCGTACTATGCTTTGCGGGATGAACACAACCAGTACATCGGAACGCTCGAAGTTTCGCAGGATCTAACTGAATTGAGAAAACTCGAGGGTGAAAGACGCATCCTCGCATACGAAACAAAAAAATGAAAAAAAGAAGATTCGAATTTCTCATTATGAATTTACCATTAAATTTCCGATTTCAGATTTCCCATTTCCGATTAATGAATTTCCGATTTCCGATTTCCCATTTTCAATTAATGTGTTTGAGTTTTCATAGCATTATCTCGTGCAGGAAATAGGAAATCTTCGGTGATTTCCCATTTCCGATTAATGTGTTCTTGTTTTCATAGCGTGATTTCGTGCAGGAAGTAGGAAATTGGAGATAGAAAATCCTCGAAAATTTCCGATTTCCTATTTCCGATTAATGTGTTCTTGTTTTCATGGCGTGATCTCGTACAGGAAATGGGAAATGGGAAATGGGAAATAACCGTAATCCTAAAATCATATTTTACACATGAACCACAAATTGATTATTACCCCTCATACCAAAGTTTCCGAACTGCTTGAAGTATATCCTGAGCTGGAAAAGGTTCTGATGGAGCTTTCCCCTGCCTTTGAGAAGCTGAAAAATCCTGTGCTCCGCCGCACTATTGCCCGGTTTACTACGCTGAAACATGCTGCCTCCATTGCCAGATTAAAAGTTGAGGATGTGATTAATCGTCTGAGAAAAGAAACGGCCCAGGATCTTATTCAGGACATCGAAGGAGATGATGAATTTAATCAGGAGCCTGTTCCTGCCTGGTATAACGAATCTGAAATAGTTGACAGGGCTGATGCTGCCGAAATTCTCGATAGGGGAGAAGAACCGGTCTTTACCGTTCTTCCGGCGCTGAAAAATTTACCTCCCGGGAAAATCTACCTGCTTTCTGCTCCTTTTCTTCCCGCTCCCCTGATAGAAAAAGCTGTTTCTCTGGGTTGCAGGACATGGGTCAGCAGGCAGGAAAACGGAACATACCGTATATATTTTTCAAAAGCTGAGGCACAGTCCTGAAAATCTGTTTTTGCTCGTTGACGAAGTTTTTTTAATTTATTAAATGTCAACAGGTTGGTATGGCTAACCAACCCGCTGACATTTTCAGTTTCTCATGGAAGGGATGCAAAACGAAGTTGGGTGCAACCCTTATGATTCTTTTCTGGTTTTAGACAGATAAGCAAGCAAGAGCATGACTCCGCCGAAAACCAGCATGAAAATCCCGCTCCACAAATTGATATTGATATTGAAGGAGTGCTGATAGATGGGAGCGCCGTTACTGATGATACCAAATACGGTAAGAATGATCCCGAGGATCGAGAACATCAGACCAATCGGAATTTTAATATCTACGCCCATAGCTGTTATTTTTTACCAGTAAATAATACTCAGAACCAATGCAACAATACCCACGAACAAAGCAAGTACGGTGGGTTTTTTATACCAGACGTATTCTTTTTCTGTTAGTCGCGGAGTAAGCGAATATACCAGGCCTTTCAGTTCTTCATCTGTCTTGTTGGGTTTGGTAAGCAGTGAAATGATGATGGTCAGCACCAGACAGAAGCTGAATGCCCATATGGCTGTCCAGAAGTTCTGGGCCATTTCATTGGGGTAGGTATGCAGAACGAATCCCGTCCATCCTCCTTTGACAAGAGATGTTGCTCCGGCCGGAACGGTAAATCCGTGATGCAGGGCTGCTGCCAGCGTTCCTCCGATAAGTCCCCAGAAAGCGGCATGGCCCGTGGTTCGCCTCCAGAACATTCCCAGCAGGAAGGTGGCAAAAAGAGGAGCATTAACAAAAGCAAAAACAAGCTGGAGAAAGTCCATAAGGTTATTGAATGACCTGGCAACATAAGCTGTAAGAATACTGACCAGTACGCCGAAAACCGTAGTAAGCTGGCCAACACGCAGGTAATGTTTGTCGCTCTGCCCTGGACGGATGTAGGACTGGTAAATATCGTAGGTCCATACCGTATTAAAAGCGGTTACATTTCCTGCCATGCCGCTCATAAACGACGCCAAAAGAGCTGTAATGCCAAGACCCAGGACGCCGTTGGGAAAATAAGTTGC
The DNA here is from genome assembly GCA_012517825.1 of Bacteroidales bacterium. Classification (NCBI taxonomy): domain Bacteria; kingdom Pseudomonadati; phylum Bacteroidota; class Bacteroidia; order Bacteroidales; species Bacteroidales bacterium. The sequence continues at coordinate 9,166 of JAAYUG010000167.1, forward strand.
CATCAGGTTGGGAATAACCAGGTTGTAATCCTTGTTGCCGCTGGCATCAGTAAGAAAATCAGGAGAAACAGTCGTGTAGGCCAGAGCGATCAGTCCCGGAACGATGACAAGGAACGGAATGAGCATCTTGGGAAATGCTCCTATCAGAGGAGTCCGCTGCGCATCATTCATGGAACCCGCAGCCATGGCCCTCTGAACCACAAGAAAGTTTGTACACCAGTAACCAAACGACAGGACAAACCCAAGCCCCATAACCACTCCAAACCATTCAACCCCCATCGGATTGGAATTGGGTGATCCGGTGTATTTCCAGGTATGCATGAAGGCTCCTTCCTGAAAACCTGCTCCCTGGGCCAGAATATCAAGCTTGGCTTTCATTGCCTCCCAGCCGCCTATGCCTTTTAATCCGAGGAAAACCAGCGGGAAAAATCCGATGACAATCAGGAAGAACTGAAGCACTTCATTGTAAATGGCCGAACTGAGGCCTCCCAGGTAAGTGTAGGCCAGTACAATGGCGGCTGAAATCCAGAGACTCAGGTTGTAGTCCCAGCCCAGAAGCCTGTTGGCCAGTAATGCCAGTGCATGCATCGAAATGCCCGAGGCAAAAATCGTCATAATGGCAAAGGCAAATGCGTTAAAGCCTCTTGTTTTCTCATCAAACCGCAGTTTGAGGTATTCGGGCACCGAACGAGCCTTTGAACCATAGTAAAAGGGCATCATGAAAAGTGCAAGGAAAATCATGGCCGGAATGGCTCCAATCCAGTAAAAATGCACCGTCATCCAACCGTATTTTGCCCCTGAAGCGGCCATCCCCATAACCTCCAGTGCGCCCAGATTGGCTGATATAAAAGCCAACCCGGTAACCCAGGCGGGCAGGGCGCGGCCAGCTTCCAGAAACATTTTGGCCGATTTCATATACCTTTTTAAAGCCCAGCCAATCCCGAGCACAAAGGCAAAATAAACCAGCATGATGGCATAATCAACAAATGCAAGTTTGAAACTTTCCATACCTGTATTTTTATGTTATTGCAAAAACAAAAATAGAAATTGTATTTTGATAACAAAGGAAACAAATCCTTTTCCCCAAAATATTTTTGAAATATTTTGGAAATTCCGAATCAGGTGTTAGATTTACACTTGTAATTGATATTGTTGTTCTTTTCCTTTAAACATTAAAACCTCAAACTATGCATCAGCTTGACTGGATTGTTCTTGGGCTTTTCTTTCTTGGCCTGATTGGCATTATTGTATGGGTTCTCCTGCAGCACGAAAAAGATACCGTGGATTATTTTCTGGCAGGGAAAAATGCCGGGTGGTTATCAATCGGTTCTTCCATCTTTGCCTCGAATATTGGTTCGGAGCATCTTGTGGGTCTTGCCGGAGCGGGTTTTCTCAGCGGAATGGCCATGGCACACTGGGAAATGCATGCCTGGATTATTCTTATCCTGGGCTGGGTATTTGTACCTTTCTACGACCGGATTAAAATCTTTACCATGCCGGAGTTTCTTGAACGGCGTTTTTCCAGAGGTTCTCGTTCTGTACTGTCTGTGATTTCCCTTGTGAGTTATGTGCTTACCAAAGTTGCCGTTACGGTTTATGCAGGAGGTGTGGTCTTTAAAACAGTGTTCAATATTGACAAATTATGGGGTATAGACTTTTTCTGGATCAGTGCGGTTGGGCTTGTTCTTATCACCGGATTGTACACAATATTCGGTGGAATGCGTGCCGTTATGTATACATCGGTTCTGCAGACACCGGTACTGCTTTTTGGCTCCATTGTCATCCTTATTGTCGGCCTGATTAAAGTGGGAGGATGGGCTGAAGTAGAACGACTTGTCGGGCCCAATCTTCATCTTATCCGTCCTTCTTCCGATCCGGAATTTCCGTGGACCGGAGTATTGCTGGGTTCAGCAATTATAGGGTTCTGGTACTGGTGCACCGATCAGTATATCGTTCAGCGTGTCCTTTCGGGCCGTAATCAAACCCAGGCGAGAAGAGGTGCCATCCTGGCCGGATATTTCAAACTTCTGCCGGTTTTTATTTTTCTTGTCCCGGGCATGATCGCTTTTGCGCTGAACCAGAAAGGTCTTCTGAACGTTGCCAGCAGTGACTCGGCTTTTGCCGCCATGGTATCACAACTTCTGCCCAATGGAGTTACCGGAATCGTAGTTTGCGGACTTCTTGCGGCACTTATGAGTTCACTTGCTTCCCTGTTCAACTCCTCCGCCATGCTTTTTGTGGAAGATTTTTACAAGAAAATGGTTCCTGACCGGCCACCAAAGCATTATGTAACGGTAGGACGTCTTGCTACGGCGGCGGTGGTGATTCTCGGCATTGTCTGGATTCCTGTTATGCTGGGCCTCGGGAAAGTGCTGTACGAATACCTGCAGAATGTTCAGGGGTTGCTTGCTCCCGCTATCGCTTCAGTCTTCCTTCTCGGGGTATTCTGGAAAAAGATGACACCCAAAGCCGCTTTCTGGGGACTCTTAACCGGCTTCACACTTGGTATGTTCCGACTGGCTCTGAATGTAATTTATGGAACCAAGGCCGCTCTTGCAGTAGGTGCCGAAAAATATGTGCAGAAACTGACCCATTTCAATGCCAGCCTTAAAGACCAGATCCTTTCAGGAGTGCATGATCTGAGTGAAAAAATAACTTCCGTGCTCGGGCAGGCGGGCGATCAGTTCAGGCAGCTTACCGACCAGGCCTATGCAGCAATCCAGAATAACAATGTTACCGACGCTTCTGCTTATCTGTCGCAGGCAAAAGCCGGAATGAGCGAATTGTTCGTGCATAAATACGGCTTTCTGTATCAGATAGCTGCTGTAAACTGGCTGCATTATACTGTGCTTTTGTTCTTTTTCTGCCTTGCTTTTATGGTGGTATTGAGCTTCCTTACGAAACCCACCCCCGAAGAACAACTCCGGTATACCTATTACGCCGCCACTCCGGAAGAGAAAGCTGCAACCAGGGCCAGCTGGAATGCATGGGATGTGATCCATACTGTTATTATCGTGAGCATTATTGTTGCTTTCTATATATACTTTTGGTAATTGATGGACAATTCAGGGTACTATAGCGAGCACCATAAATTCTACGTTGCCGTTGATTGTATCATCTTCGGCTTTGATCAGGATGGGCTGAAGTTGCTTCTTATCAAGCGGAATTTTGAGCCCATGAAGGGAAAATGGTCGCTCATGGGAGGTTTTCTGCAGGAAAATGAAAGCCTTGATGAAGCCGCTGCAAGGGTTTTATATCAGCTTACAGGACTCAGGGAAGTGTACCTTGAACAATTATATACTTACGGTGAAGTGGAACGTGATCCGGGTGAGCGGGTTATTTCTGTTTCCTATTATGCTCTTATCCGTACAGAAGACTATAACAGTGATCTGGGGAAACAGCATGGTGCCCGATGGTTCCTGCTCGACAAAAAACCTCCGCTCATTTTCGACCACGATGTGATGGTTGATAAGGCACTGAGGCGACTGCGAAGAAAAACCAGGTCGCAACCCATTGGATTTGAGTTGCTTCCTGAGAAATTCACCATTCCGATGCTGCAGCGCCTTTACGAAGGTATCCATGGCAAAAAATTTGACAAAAGGAATTTCCGGAAGAAAATATTTCAGCTCAATATCCTCAAAAAACTGGACGAAAAAGAGAAGAGCGGCTCCCGGAAAGGAGCCTGGCTCTATAAATTTGACAAAAAAAAGTACAATAAACTGGAGGAGGCCGGAATGCATTTCAGTATTTAAAACCGCAGTACCTGAAATACCGTTCGGAAAGGATTTTCCTGCCGAAAACCCGGCCGGAGGTTCTGCACGAAATGGTGTTTGCGGCAATTGTTAAGTAAAAGAACGGCTCACAATTAAAATAAGAAAACATGCAGCACCTTAAACATCGTTCTGATTTGTCACCATAAAACGTCCGAATATGCTTGAATTGCTTAAGAATGAGGTTCTTGCCGCCAATCTCGAAATCCAGGCGAAAAAACTGGCTATTCTCACCTGGGGCAATGTGAGTGCCATTGACCGGGAACGCGGCCTGGTTGTGATTAAACCAAGCGGGGTCAATTACGGAGACCTGAGGCCTGAATCTTTGGTAGTCGTCGACCTGGATGGCAGGACAGTGGAAGGTAATCTGAAGCCAAGCTCCGACACACCGACGCATCTTGAGCTATATAAAGCCTTTCCGTCAATCGGGGCTGTGGTCCATACGCACTCAACCTGGGCGACTGTTTGGGCTCAGGCCGGCCTGGGTATTCCACCCCTGGGCACTACCCATGCCGATTACTTCTATGGAGAGATTCCCTGTACCCGCTCCATGCGCCGTGATGAGGTGGAAAAAGATTATGAAAAGAATACCGGCCTGGTTATTGTTGAGTGTTTTAAAGGAATAGATCCTCAAAATATCCCGGCAGTGCTGGTCCGGAACCATGGTCCGTTTGTTTGGGGAGATACACCGGCCAGGGCGGTTGAAAATGCCCTTGTGCTTGAAGAAGTGGCCCGGATGGCGTTCCATTCCCGCCTACTGTCAAAGGCAGGTGGGATTCCTGATTACCTGCTTGACCGGCATTTTCTGCGAAAGCACGGAAAAAACAAATATTACGGACAATAACATCTGAAAATTATCTGGTATGGACAAAAAGTTTGTTATTGGAATTGATTACGGCACTGATTCGGTGCGTACACTGATAGTTGATGCCTCAACCGGCGCTGAAGTGGCTTCATCGGTTTTCTGGTATCCTCGATGGAAAGCAGGAAAATACTGTAATCCGGCTGCCAATCAGTTCCGGCAGCATCCGCTCGATTATATGGAAGGACTGGAAATAACCGTGAAGGAAGCGCTTGCCTCGGCGCCGGCAGGAACTGCGGAAAGGGTGGTCGCCATTTCCGTCGATACAACAGGTTCTACCCCTGTAGCCGTGAACAGGGAAGGAACGCCTCTTTCCCTCCTTCCCGAATTCAGCGAGAATCCCAATGCCATGTTTATATTGTGGAAAGACCATACCTCGGTGAAGGAAGCCGCCGAAATTAACGAACTGGCAAAAAAATGGGGCGGCACAGACTATACAAGGTATGAAGGCGGGGTGTATTCGTCGGAATGGTTCTGGGCCAAAATTCTTCATATCCTCAGAACAGACGAAAAGGTGAGGCAGGCAGCTTTTTCCTGGGTGGAACATTGCGACTGGATACCAGCCTTACTGACAGGAAACACCAATCCTCTTACGTTGAAACGAAGCCGCTGTGCTGCCGGGCATAAAGCCATGTGGCATGAAGAATGGGGAGGACTGCCTTCCGAGGACTTTCTGGTGCGCCTTGATCCGCTGCTAAAGGGCCTGCGTGACCGGCTGTACACTGAGACCTACACGTCTGACGTTCCGGCCGGTACACTATCGGCCGAATGGGCCGCCCGGCTTGGTTTGCCTGCAACGGTTACCGTAGGAGTGGGGGCCTTCGATGCCCACCTGGGCGCCCTGGGAGGAGAAATCAAGCCCTACTATCTCAGCAAAGTGATGGGTACCTCAACCTGCGATATGCTGGTTGCACCTATGAGCGAAGCAGGGAAGAAGCTGGTTAAGGGAATTTGCGGACAGGTGGACGGTTCTATTGTTCCGGGAATGCTGGGAATGGAAGCCGGACAATCGGCCTTCGGCGATATCTATGCCTGGTTCAGGGATGTTCTGGCATGGCCGGTGAAGGAAATATTGCAAAAGAGCAAACTGGTTGACAACGCAACAAAGGAAAAACTGGAAGAAGAAATTCTTGACCGCATCATTCCTGAACTTTCTGCCGCGGCGGAGAAGATACCACCCCATGAAACAGCCATGGTTGCCCTTGACTGGATGAATGGACGCCGTACCCCCGATGCCAATCAGGAATTAAAAGGTGCCATTACGGGAATTACTCTGGGTTCTGATGCCCCCCGGATTTTCAGGGCTCTTGTTGAGGCCACTGCTTTTGGGGCTTTGCGGATTGTTGACCGCTTCCGAGAAGAAGGCGTGCGGATTGACGGGGTGATTGCTCTGGGCGGTGTGGCTAAAAAATCGCCGTTTGTTATGCAAACCGTTTGTGATGTGCTCGGTATGCCCATTCTGGTGGCCCGCTCCGAACAGGCATGCGCCCTGGGTTCCGCCATGGCAGCCGCTGTGGCAGGAGGAATCTATCCTTCAGTTGAAGAAGCACAGAAAAAAATGGGAAGCGGATTTGAATACGAATACAAACCCAGAAAAGAATATACCGAAATTTACCGGAAACTTTATCATAAATACCTCAAACTGGGCCATTTCATTGAGTATGAATTCTGAGAAAAAAATTGTATTTCTCGATGCAGCAACCCTTGGAAAGGTTGATCTCGGGCCGCTGAAGAAACTGGGCCATTTTGTAAGTTATCCCCTTACTTCAGCATCAGAACGAATAGAAAGAATTGCCGATGCCGAAATCATCATCACCAACAAGGTAAGAATTGACCGGGAGGTGATGGATCGTTGTCCTTCCCTCCGCCTGATTTGTATTGCGGCAACGGGAATGAACAATATTGATCTGGATTATGCTGCAGGAAAAGGCATCATTGTGAAAAATGTGGCCGGCTATTCAACGCCGAGTGTTACACAGCTTACCTTTGCCATGCTGTTAACCCTGATGAACAGGGTACATCAGGCTGATGAGTGGATAAAAGCCGGCCATTACAGCAAATCAGTAGTTTTTTCCTGCCATGATTTTGATTTTTCTGAGCTGGCAACCCTCCGGTTCGGAATCATCGGGATGGGGACTATCGGACAGCATGTGGCAAAAGTAGCCACGGCGTTCGGTGCTGAAGTGGTTTACTATTCCACTTCCGGGAAAAACAACTCTGTTCCTTACCTCCGGCTGTCGTTGGAGGAATTGCTCGCATCCAGCGATATTGTCAGCATTCATGCGCCTCTTAACGATCTTACCAGGGGACTGATCGGGAAAAAACAGTTGCAGATGATGAAACCCGGTGCTTATCTTCTGAACCTTGGCAGGGGTGGTATTGTCAATGAAACTGACCTTGCCGAAGCTCTTGATGAAGGATGGATCGCCGGAGCTGCCCTTGATGTATTTACCTCTGAACCGCTTCCTGCCGATCATCCTTTCCTCCAACTGAAACATCCGGAAAGAATTCTTCTGACCCCTCATATTGCCTGGGCCAGTCATGAAGCTCAGCAACGGCTGATTGACAGAATTGCCGAAAATATCCAAAGCTATTTACTGAACAACAACTAAATGTTGATTTCCAGTTTTCTATTTCCAATTTCCTGTTAGAGAACATGTTATGAAAACCAGAACACATTAATCGGAAATGGGAAATCACCGAAGATTTCCTATTTCCTGCACGAGATAATGCTATGAAAACCCAAACACATTAATTGAAAATGGGAAATCGAAAATCGGAAATTCATTAATCGGAAATGGGAAATCGGAAATCGGAAATTCATTAATCGGAAATTCATTAATCGGAAATGGGAAATGGGAAATCGGAAATTTATTAATCGGAAATTCATTAATCGGAAATTCCCTTGCGGGTTTTTTCCTTCTTAATTGTATTTATATTGATCTACCTTTGACCGATTTCCAACCTAACGATTATTTCTGATGCGTTATTGTTTTTTTCTTTTTTTATTTTCTCTTGCCGCTGGTTTGAATAATTCCGCCATGGCTGTTTCGGCCAGGATACAGGACGATACCGTAAAGGTGCCTGATGTAACTCCGGTGCCCGTAATTGACGGGTACGCAAAGGACAACTGCTGGCAGCCTGTTAACTGGCAGGCCATCGACCAGGTCTGGATTGAATGGGGTACTGCTCTGCCTGCATCCGATTTTACAGGACGCTACAAAGCAGTCTGGTCTTCACAAACCAACCTTTTGTATGTATTTCTGGAAGTTACCGATGATGTGTACATTGACGGCTATGTGTACAATTCAAATCCTGGTACAGGCGGAGGATACCCCAATTACGACCTGCCCGAAATTTTCATTGATGAAAACCGTTCTAAAGGTTTGCATGTGTTTGACGGGACAGGTACGTTCGGCACCGAATGGGGTACAAATGCGGAAAATGCCTTTTCCTACCACATCATGGTGAATTATCCCGCTGACGGAGATACCACTTCCAGAATGGTTGCCTGCGACATTGCCGGGACCGACTGGAACCATGAAACGATAGCCAATTATGCCTTCCACTTTCAGGAATTCATTGTCCGTCGTTCAGGAGATACTACTTTCTGGGAAATGGCCCTGAAAATTTATGGCGAAAATTATGCGCCTTCCAATCCTGAAGCTTCGAGAATTACGCTTACGGAAGGGAAAATTATGGGTTTTTCTATGGCATATTGTGATAATGACGAACCGGATGGTACCAGGGATAATTTCATCGGGTCAGTTTTTGTAACTAAAACACATTATAACGATCATTGGATGAATGCCGATGATTTTGGAGTTATGAAACTTCTTGGTTCTGCACCTGTTTCTGTTGTCCATGATTCTCCCGAACCTTCCTTTAAAGTGTGGTTTATCCCGGGTATGAAAGAAATCCGGTTTACCGGGTTATCGGGAAATTAAACCCTTGCTGTTACCGATATGGCCGGGAGAATTCTCCTCCGTCAGCAGCAGAAAGATTTGTCAGTTTACGGAGTTTACTCAATTGATGCTTCCTGCCTGCGTCCGGGTGTTTATCTTGTGCATACCCCAACCGCTGTTGGGAATGCTGTGCGGAAAATTGTTGTTCAATAAACTATAACTGAAAATCATGAAAACTTTTCTGAGAAGCTTAAGAGATTTACTTTTTCAGGGAATCTCAAAATGCAGGAATCTGAGACTGAGTGCAAGGCTGATGTTTTTCATCACAGGCATAGCTTCCACCTTATGGTTTCTTATTCGGGTTATTCCGAAACCCAGCCGGGCTGCTTATCCGTGCATGCGGGCGGCAGCACCCGTGATGTCGGGATTCATTTTGTATCTGATCGGAGCAGGTACAGCCGGTTTTGGTCTGAAAAAAGCCAGGCAGAAATTGCAGGGTGGAAAATTCTTTCCAGCCTTTTTATTTGCCTCACTGGCCATAACCGGATTATTTCTGGTTCTTGCCAGTGATACCGATCAGGTTTCTGCTTCCCGGCTCACTGTTCAGGCACCTCCCGATGGCCCCAACGCTCCGATGGGTGATGCCAGGGGTATTATCCCCGGAAGGGTTGTATGGGTGTGGAACCCCCGGGCTACCGATGAAAATTGTACCAATAAGGTCAGTGATCCGGTGCGCGGTGAAGATGGTCATTTCCTGCCCAAAAACAATAACCAGCAGGCCATAGATTCAATGATGAGAATTTCCCTGATGATGATTACCGGCAAAGAAACTGTATCAGAGAGCTGGGATACCATTTTTCGATATTTCAACATAATGCACGGGAAAGGGAATGTACCCTACGCGAAAGGAGAAAAAATTTTTATCAAAATTAATCAGGGGGGAGCCGGTTGGCTAACTAATCCATCAACACTTGAACGGGTCAAAACCAGCTGGCAGGCCAGCTACTATGGAATGGCGGAAAGCATTCCTTCCACCATTCTCAGCTTGCTGAAAACCCTTATTGATGACTACGGGGTGAATCAACAGGATATCCTGATTGGAGATCCAATTGCCCATATGTATCAGGAGACATATACTTATCTGCACAGTGTTTACCCGGATATTCTCTATATGGACAAAGACAATTATCAGTCTCTGGGCCGCACAAAACTTACCAAAGCCAATCATGCTTCTGTTTTTTATTCCGACAAGGGAGTAAAAATGCCTAATGCTGTAAGGGATACACTGTACAGGGAATTCGAGGAGGCTGAATATCTTATAGACATGGCCTGTCTGAAAGCCCATGCACGTGCCGGTGTCACCCTTCTTGCCAAAAACCATTTCGGCTCGCATATAAGACCTGATGCTTCTCATCTGCATCCTGCCCTTCTGGCTCCTGAAAATGATAAAGTAACAAATGGAGGTTATAAGAAATACAGGGTACTTACCGACATCATGGGGAGCAGCAAACTTGGCCGAAAAACCCTCCTGAATATTGTTGACGGCCTCTGGGGTGGAACGGAAGCCGTTGAAAAACCTGTAAAATTTAAGATGCCTCCTTTTAACAACGACTGGCCCAGTTCGCTTTTTGTTTCACTTGATCAGGTGGCTCTTGAATCAGTATGTTTTGATTTTCTCAGGACCGAAGCTGCTCTGAATACGACTGCTTTTAAAAACCGTCCCTTGTTTGACGGAGTGGATGATCATTTACATCAGGCGGCTTCTTCAGCTAACTGGCCTACCGGAATAACCTACGATCCCGACAATACCGGTTCCCCGATACCAAGCCTGGGCGTGCACGAGCACTGGAACAATTCAACCGACAAACAGTACAGCAGAAACCTCAAAACAGGAAACGGCATTGAACTGGCAACCTGGCCGGAAAATCTGGTAATTACTGTTGGCATACGGGATAACAAGGCAACCTTTTCGCAGATCAGGATATACCCGAACCCGGCACATGATATGGCTTATCTGCAGATTCACTCAGAGCGGAACGCTGATGTCGAAGTGCAGATTCTGAACCTTAACGGTCAGATCCTCCGGAAATCGGCCGGCTACAGCGTCAGCAGCGGTGAAACATCCATTCCCCTCGCTCTTCAGCAGATTGAGTCGGGTTTTTACCTGTGCAGGGTACTGGTTAAGAATCCGGCAAAAACAGATGTGTTTACCGAACGGATTCAGGTTATCCGATAACAGCATTTTTCGTCATCCGGCTGGTGTATTACTGGCCGGATGAGGAAAAATCCGTTTTCAGCGGTTCCTGCAACCCCATTTTTCTGAGGAAAGCAATATGATCCTGCGGGGTTTTGGGTCCATCGTATGGATAAATTTCCCAAATTTCATAATCCTCCATGCTTTCGCCCGGCTGGAGAACCCTGTATGAGCTGTGGTGTTCCATCTCAAGAATATCCTTCTCCGGGTCTGACGAACGGCGCAGATATACCTCTACCGGTGCCTGTGCAGGATGCATCAGGGAATCGGGGTATGAAGGGAAGCGCTTGATAAACAACATATTGCCTGTAAACGCAGCCATCCAGGGTGCATCTGGTACCAGAAAAGCTTTGGTCCAGATGTCAGAGGAGTGTTCAGGAAAATAGGGTTCCAGAAAAGAAAAGAATCCTTCTGTTAATGTATAGAAAAGCGGGCTTGGCTGCTGGCCGCGCGGCGATGTAATTTTCTTGATTCCGTTGATTCCTGAAACAGGTACATAGCATGTGGCATCGCCTCTGAGACGCGTGTTTTGCCAGATGTCCCAGCGGACCGGTCTTGAACGGACATTTCTGGCGGTGACATGAACGGCAACTTTTCCTTTACCCTGTACCACAATTTGCTTCTCCAGCTGAATGCCGCTATAAGGGCTTTCCGGACTGATCAGGGTAACCGAGCTGTCAGTGCGTTCCTGAATGGTATAACGGCCCATGGCAAGATAAGGGTCAGGCGGCCATTCCGGGGCTTTTCGCCGCATACGGGCATCAACAGACTGTTGCGCCCACCAGTCGCTCTGAGGGCCTAACCATACTGTGTGACCGTTTACCGGAACCGGTTCCCGGTAAGGGCTCATGGACGGCATGTCTTCCGCTTTGGTGTACCATTTGGGACGGTCGCTCTTTAAAACATTCTCTCCCGAACGGTCGGAGAGCATAACGATTGTTCCCCCTATATCAGGCAATACAACCAGTTGTACGTCTTTGTAATATATAAAATACGGACTGCTGCCTCTCCATTCACCGGTTGGAACAGGCCGGATACAGGAACCGCAAAGCAACACGCATAATCCCATAATGACAAAAGATGCAGATCTCATAGGGCAATAATATTGAGTCCTAATAGTTTTTATGAGGCGTTTTCAAAATAATCGGGTCATTGGTTTTTTATGCAATACTTTTCGACTTTAAAGAGCAACGAGTTGGAGGTGGGAACAAAACCTGTCAGCACGGAACAATAAATCTTTCTGGCAAACAGGCTATTTTCCCGGTTAGTGCGCCGAACCTCCGCATCCATTACTTTGCACATAAGCAAAAGCGAAATCCCGAAAGCAAGGTTCTCTTCATTGATTGATCTAACTCAGCAAACTTCGCCCGTCAATCCCCCTGCCACGTTTTCCAGGCTGGTTCTCTTCATTGATTGATCTAACTCAGCAAACTTCCGTACTTTTCCAGCAGTTTTTTTGTAGCTATGATTCCTTCTTCTTCGCTGAGCCGTGGTCCTTCATATTCAATTCCTATCCAGTTTCTGTAACCGGCATCTTTCACAATCTGAAGCATGCGGCGGTAGTCAATAGTAACTTCCTCTCCCTCCGGAGTAAAATCGTTGGTTTTGGCACTTACTCCTTTGGCATAAGGCATCATTTCCTGAACTCCCTGATATCGGTCGTATTCTTTAGTGCATTTCCCCATCTTGAATTCAAGGCAGAAGTTGCCAAGATCGGGAAGTGTGCCGCACCAGGGATTGTTAACCCGCTGCATAATACCGGCAAGCCATTTGCCGTTTGAAGAATATCCTCCGTGGTTTTCAACGATAATACCGATTTGTTGCGATGCTCCGTATTCTGTAAGGCTGGAGAGAGATTCCACAACGGCGCTGGCTACCTCATCTTCGGAACCTGTTCCATAAGCATTGACCCTGATTGAGTGGCAACCTAGATATTTGGCGGCATCAACCCAGCGATGGTGGTTTTCAACGGCCTTTTTTCTCTTTGCCGGATCCTGGTCACCAAGGTTCCCCTGGCCGTCAATCATGATAAGTACATTGGTTACCCCGTTGTCGCGGGTGCGTTTCAGAAGCTCATTCAGGTAAGCCTCGTCGGTTGATTTAAAGAAGGTGCTCACATATTCAACTCCTTCAATACCGAATTTTTGTTTTGCCATCACCGGAAAATCAAGATGATCCATTTTTTTGCCGAAAAGGGCTTTATGCAGTGACCATTCTGCCAGCGATATTCTGAAAAACAGGTTTTGTCTGCTTCCGGTGGCTTGCAAAACCGATGGAAGAAATGCCAGCCCTGCCGAAGTTAGCAGGACATCTTTCATGAATTTTCTGCGGTTAGTATTCATATGTCAGTCAGTTTTAGATAGGAGCGAATGTAAGAAATATGCATGGAATTAGAGCAATCTTAAAAGAAAAACACGCGCATTTTAGCAACGCGCGTGTTTTTTTATTCACAGGTCGGTTTTGGTCAGTATCAGAGGGGTTTGATTTTGATATTCCTGAACCATACATCATTACCATGGTCCTGGAGGCCGATGTATCCTTCACGGATTTTGCCGAATTCAGGAAAATCCTTGAATTTGCTTTCCTTGATCATCTTCTCCCAGTCGGGTGTACCGAGGTGGAATTCAAGGCCGGTTTCACCGTTCATCTTGAAGACCACCGTTCCCTGGTAGGAAATAATTTCCACCTGGTTCCATTCTCCGGCAGGTTTGGCAGGAACTTTTGTCGGGATCAGGTCATAGAGCGACCCGGCTTTTCTGTTGCCGTCTTTCCCCAGCATGGCATCGGGATGTTTGGCATCGTCGAGAATCTGATCTTCGGGAGCCGACTTCCAGATGGGTTCGCCGGGCAGTTCTTCGGCCAGAATGAAGATTCCGCTGTTACCGCCGGGGGAGATTTTCCATTCCAGTTTCAGATCAAAATCCTTGAACCGTTTGTCGTAAATAATGTCTCCGCCTTTGCCACCGGCTTCACCCTGTCCGGATCCGATGCAGCGAAGAGTTCCGTCTTCTACAACCCATCCTGAATCGGGGAAGGTGGGTTTGCCATAGCCACGCCAGCCGTTGGTTGTTTTTCCGTCAAACATAAGAATCCATCCATCGGCTTTTTCCTGGGCGGTAAGATAGTTCAGTGTGGTGTCAACGGCAGCCTCTGTGCTTTTTCCGGCACCAGACTGCTTGCATGATGAGAGCGACATGGCCATCACCAGGCTTACAACGCTAATAAAACCAACTATTTTTTTCATTGCATCAATTATTTTTAGGATTAAACATCAGCAGGCATTGGAGGAAGTGTCCAGGGAGCACGGTAGTTATGCTTGATGTACGATTCGGCAGCTTCCCTGGCATTTATGGTAGCCGTCTTGGTATCAAAATGCGGGTGTCCGTTAATTACTTCAAACTTATCGCTCGTAACGACACGGATAACATCACTGTCGCTGATATTGAGGAACTTCATATTTTCGCCGTCCCATTGCAGTTCGCGTTTCAGATCCTGCAGTCTGACAGCAACTACACCCATCACCACCATTTCGTTCAGCGGGCCGCTGTATTCAAAGTTAGAACTGGGCAGAACGCGGTTTTCAGGGCTTTCCTTGCAGGCGCGGATCCAGTCTTGTTCATGACCGCCTTCCATGGCTTTTGGAATACGGCGTAATACCTGCGGAACAACAGGATTTTCCTTGCGTCCGAGGATGAAAGGATTCATGCCGTAGCAGCCGCACATAAGCTTGCCTTTGGTGCCAATGAACAGAACTCCTCCGTTCCAGTCACGGCCCATTAATTCACCATCAGCCAGCTCTTTGGGACGTTCCGGCAGAAGGCCGCCATCATACCAGTGAACTTTAACTTCCGGCATCGCTACTTTTGGCAGGTTTTCCCTCGCAGGGAATGTATAATGAACGATTTCTGCATGCGGAGCAGATTCTGTATTGATCTGGGTTGAACTTCCCTGCACAAGGATGGGATATTTTAATTTGAGCGCCATGACAACCGGATCGAGAATATGGCAGGCCATATCACCCAGTGCGCCGGTTCCGAAATCCCACCATCCACGCCAGTTCCAAGGGTGATAAATGGAGTTGTAGGGACGGTCAGGAGCCGGGCCAAGGAACAAATCCCAGTTCAACGTCTTGGGTACTTTCATTACTTCCTTGGGCCTTTCGAGTCCCTGCGGCCAGATAGGCCTGTTGGTCCAGGCATGCACTTCCACCACATCGCCAATTTCTCCGTTCCAGATCCATTCGCAGGTCTGGCGGATGCCTTCACCCGAGTTCCCCTGGTTTCCCATCTGGGTAGCAACCTTGTATTTACGGGCCAGTTTGGTAAGAAGCCGTGATTCGTAAACCGAATGCGTCAGAGGTTTCTGCACATAAACATGCTTGCCCATGGTAATGGCAGTAGCAGCGGTAATAGCATGGGTATGGTCGGGAGTGGCAACCACAACTGCATCAATCGATTTCCCCATCTCGTCAAACATCTTCCTCCAGTCATAGTATTTTTTGGCATCGGGGAAATCCTTAAAGCAACCGGCTGCATATTCCCAGTCAACATCACACAGGGCAACAATGTTTTCGGTTTTCATATTGTTCAGGTTGGTATGACCCATACCTCCAACACCGATACCGGCAATATTCAGCTTGTCGCTGGGTGCTTTGTGCCCCAGACCGCTTACTACATTGCTGGGAACAATCGTAAAGGCCGCTGTGGCAGCAGCAGTGTTCCCCAGAAATTTACGACGTGAAATCTTATTACTCATAGGAAATTGGTTATTTGGTTAACAAAAATGACAATCAGAGGTGCAATTTAATGAATAATTCTGTTCATTTGCCATGACCGAGGTCATTTTTTTTGTTGTACTGCAATACCTTTTGGTAATCTTTTGCCGGCTGTGGAGGTTAAATATATTGACATTCCTCTGAAACAGAGATTATACGGACTGATTTTTTGCATATAATGGCAAAGGACAGAAAATTAGTTAAAACAGATGTGCTGGTTGCGGCATGGGCTGATATCAGGGAAGCCATCGCGGGAACGGAAAAGGATTTTACTTCTCTGCCCATGGGAAAGGCTTTATTCCTGCTGGCTCTGCCTATGGTTCTTGAGATGGCAATGGAGTCAGTATTTGCCATTGCGGATATCTTTTTTGTTTCTTCCATTGGTATGGGAGCAGTTGCCATTGTTGGCATTACAGAGTCGTTGATGACGGTGGTGTATGCGATTGCCGGCGGACTGGCCATTGGTACCACGGCACTGGTTGCCAGAAGGATAGGGGAGAAGCGTACGGAAGAAGCAGGCAAAGTTGCTGTGCATGCAGTTGGGCTGGCGGTGGTTGTTTCTATCGCCATAGGAATTCCCGGATTTGTTTATGCTGAACACATCCTGCGGATAATGGGAGCCTCTTCTTCTGCTATAAATAATGGAGGAAGCTATACCTCCCTGATGCTTGGGGCAAATGTTGTTATCTCCCTGCTTTTTGTCTTAAATGCCGTGTTCAGGGGAGCTGGTAATGCCGCCATAGCTATGCGCATACTGTTATTTGCTAATTTGTTCAATATTATCCTTGATCCATGCCTGATCTACGGATGGGGCCCTTTCCCTGAAATGGGTGTGAAAGGAGCAGCTGTTGCCACAATTACCGGGCGCGGTATGGCAGTTATTCTTCAGTTTGTTTATCTGTTTGCCAACAAATCGCGGGTGCTGATTGTATTCAGTAAATTACGGTACGAGGGAGAAATTCTCCTGGGAATCATCAAATTGTCAGCCGGAGGTATTGCACAGAATATCATAGCTACCTCAAGCTGGATATTTCTGGTGAGCATGATTACCGGCTTTGGAGATGAAACCATTGCAGGATATACGATAGCT
>JAAYUG010000168.1 GCA_012517825.1 Bacteroidales bacterium
CAGTGCGTCGCGTAAAGCCGAGCAGAACAAGGTATGGGTGGGCTTGACCAAGGAAACGGCACATCAACTGGGAACCCCGACATCTTCTCTCCTGGCCTGGGCGGAAATTCTGAGGGATCGGAATGCAGCGCCCGATATCATTGATGAGATGGAGAAGGACATCAGGCGGCTGAAGAAGATTACCGAGCGTTTTTCGAAGGTAGGGTCCGAACCGCTTATGCAGCCTGTTGACCTGAGTGATTTGATTGTACGGACAGTGGATTACATCAGAACCCGTGTATCAGGAGATGTGGTGCTTCAGGCCGATGTGCCGGAGTATTCCCTGATGGTTCCGGCCAGCAGTTCCCTTCTGGAATGGGTGCTGGAAAATCTGATGAAGAATGCCGTGGATGCATTGGAGGGGGGAAAAGGAGAAGTTACTGTGTTCGCGGTCCGTTCGGATGAAAAAGTAATAATTGATGTTACGGATACCGGAAAGGGGATACCCCGTTCGCTGCACAAAACAATTTTTAAACCCGGTTTTACAACAAAGAGTCGAGGGTGGGGGCTTGGGTTGAGTCTTTCCAAGCGGATTGTTGAAATGTACCATAAAGGAAAGATTTTTGTTGCTTCTTCGGAACCAGGAAAAGGTACCACAATACGTATAATACTTCCGGGCCATCATGATTGATCAAAAAGGAATCAGCAGAAACGATACGGAGCTGATGGCACCCGTTGGCTCCTTTGAATCGCTCATGGCTGCCATTCAGGGAGGAGCGGATTCAGTGTATTTTGGTCTGGAAAACCTGAACATGCGTTCCCGTTCGTCTGTCAATTTTTCCCTCGGCGATCTGCGGGAGATTCTTGATATTACTACACGCCATAACGTAAGGGCGTACCTTGCCCTGAACACGGTAATGTATGATGAAGATCTTCCCCGTGCGAGGGAGATGCTCGATGCGGCTGCCCATGAAGGAATAAGTGCCGTCATATTGGCCGACCAGGCATTGCTGGAGTATGCTGCGTCGAGGAAACTGGAAATACATCTCTCAACCCAGCTGAACATTAGTAATGCGGAATCACTCCGGTTTTATTCCCGGTGGGCCGACGTGGTGGTTCTGGCAAGGGAGCTTTCCCTTGATCAGATCAGGAATATCCATTTCGAAATCCGGAAAAACGGGATCAAGGGCCCTTCCGGAAAGCCTGTGAAACTTGAACTCTTTGCCCATGGAGCCCTTTGTATGGCCATTTCAGGGAAATGTTACCTGAGCCTGCATCAGTTCAACCACTCAGCCAACAGAGGGGAATGTTTTCAGGTTTGCCGGAGAAGCTATCTGGTAACCGATGCCGAAACAGGCTATCAGCTGGAAATTGACAACCAGTATATTATGTCGCCCAAAGACCTGTGTACCATAGATTTTCTTGACCGCATTCTGGAAGCCGGCATATCGGTGCTGAAAATTGAAGGCAGGGCGAGGTCGCCTGAATATGTAAAAACCGTAACGGCCTGTTACCATGAAGCTCTGAAATCAATAGCCGAAAACTCGTATACGGAAGAAAAGATCCAGGGATGGAAAGAAAGACTTGCAGGGGTTTTCAACAGGGGGTTCTGGGACGGGTATTATCTGGGCCGTAAGATGGGGGAATGGAGTCAGCGCTACGGATCACATGCCACCAGAAGGAAGGAATACATAGGGAAAGTGGTCAATTATTATGCGAAAATTGGGGTAGCCGAAGTTCAGATGGATGCAGGGCAGCTGTCTCCCTCTGATGAAGTTCTCATTATAGGTCCTACCACAGGAGTGATGGAAACAAAGATTACCGAGCTGCGCGATGATAATGGAGCCATTCCTTCGGCACATAAGGGGATGCTGATTGCATTTCGGGTTCCGGGGGCCGTGAGAAGATCCGACAAAGTATATCGGTGGGTGGCTGCAAGTTATCAGAAAGAAAATCAGGAACTATAATGGTGCCGCATATGTTCTTCATACAGATCAGGTAATTCTTTCATTAGAACTTCCCGTTGATGGGGAGAATAAACCCGTACGATTTCCTCGTATCCCCTGTACCGGTATAACCCACCGAGAGCTGCATCAAAAACCGGATTACGGCAATTGTTTTTGACCTGACGAGTGATGGCTTCAAAATCCTGCCAGCTTATGAATCGCGACAGGGCGAAATACATTTTTGCATCATTCGTAACATCAAGGTATTTTCCCTCTTCTGTTTCCTGAAGAAGGAAGGTTTTATGAACCTTGATCAGGCCTTCCTGATCGATGGTGCGGACTTTTCTGAATTTGACACCTTCCTTAAGCAATAACGCCTGAAGTTCGCCGATTCGGGAGAAACAATCCAGGCCCAGCACCCTGATCGACGAAAATTGTTCATTGCCAATGATTAACTCTGCGTAGTTCCCGTAACAGGTATGCTGTTCCTTCTTTTTTATTGTGGTTATCCAGCGTCCTACCAGCTCAGGGGAAGCGGCTTCCTGCAAAATCAGAAAAACAGACCGCGGTTCTTCGGTGTCGGGCAGGTTATGCCCGAAATATCCCGGAAAAGGCTTTTTGTTTTCCAGTACGAGGGTATCTTCCAGAACATTGAACCGTATGGTGGAAAGGAATTCTTTCTTGAGTATGAATCCCGATATTTCAAGTGATGCAGGTTTCATGGGGGAGGAATTAAAAGTTGAATAAAGATACAAAATACGAAGATATTTTGTCTTAATATCCGAAGATTTACCGCCGAGGTTAATTGTATTTTATTGTAGTCTCAGCAAAAAGCGCAACCCTTACTCCACACCCGATACAAAACCCGGAACATAAAATTCGGAAGAATTGACAGATGGCCACAGATTCACAGATTTGTTCTGTATTTTATCTGTACTTAATTTGTGGTTATCTGTGAAATCTACTGTTTTCCTGTTTTTTTCTCTACAATTTTATTTATGGATACGAACTTTGTAAAAAAAAAAAATTGTAAATTGCTTTTAACTTCTAAATAACATGTGAAACCATGAGCAAAAAACCGACTATTTTTCTCGAACCCGCAATTCACAGAGGAAACAATGTTATTCTGATAAAGGTTGCCTTTAACCCGAAGCTTACCGATAAGGTTAAAAACTATGGGAATGTTCTCTGGAGTCAGAACATGCGCTGCTGGTACATGCCCGCCAGTGCCTTTCAACTTCCCCAATTCTTTGAGCACTTTAAGCAAATGGCATACATCAACTACTCAGCCCTGAAAAAAGAGTGCACACAGGATGGTAGTAAAAATAACCATCCGAAAATCACTCCGGCTCATGCTGAGTTAATCTCTAACTTCAGGATTTGGCTTACCCACAAGCGGTATAGCCCAAATACAAAAAATACCTATACCGATATGATTAAAAGGTTCCTGAGCGTAAATTCAGAAAAACCCTTACCCCACTGCACCAACGATGATATAGTGTCATACCTTCATAAAAACGTGGTTCAAAAAGGCTATAGCTTTGCTTTCCAGAACCAAATGGTAAGTGCGCTAAAGCTATTCTTCCGGGAAATTGTAAAAACCGAAATTCGGGTTGAGGCCATTGAGCGACCCCGGCGCGAGCACAAGCTTCCCAATGTATTGAGCAAGGAAGAGGTTAAAGCCATTTTGGAAGCCCTTGCCAACTTAAAGCATCGCACCATGCTAAGCCTGATATATGCTTGTGGACTTCGACGAAGCGAACTGCTAAACCTGAGGATTGAAGATATCGACTCAAAACGACACATGCTGATGATTCGCAACTCCAAAGGTAATAAAGACAGGTTAGTACCCATCTCGGATAAAATCATTGAAATGCTTCGCGAATATTACAAGGCCTATAGGCCCCAAACCTGGTTGTTTGAAGGGCAAAAAGCAGGAGGAACATATTCAGCACGCAGCTTAGAACAGGTTTTAAAAAATGCCCTAAAAAAGGCTAAGATTTCCAAACCAGTCACATTGCATTGGTTGCGACATTCATACGCCACTCATTTGCTTGAATGGGGCACCGATTTAAGGTATATTCAGGAATTGCTTGGACACAAAAGCAGTAAAACAACTGAGATATACACACATGTAACCGAAAAAAGTTTACAGAAAATAAAATCTCCTTTTGATGATTTATAATTTAGTTCTTACATTTGATTTAAGAAATAAAACGCTATTTTATAGCGTGTATACATCCAAAAATGGAAATAAAGCGAAATAGAGTAGCGTATATAAACGAGTTA
>JAAYUG010000169.1 GCA_012517825.1 Bacteroidales bacterium
GCATGAAGTGTCAGCCTGATATGTGTTGCATCCGGTTCCGCTTCCTTCATCTGGATCCACAGAAAAAATGCCAGAGCGTGAGGGCCCTCTCCGGTAATTTTAATCAGCCGGAATGGTTCCCGTTCCACCATCCGCAGTCCGGCCATTCCCAGGTTGCTGAGCCTGAAACTGCAGGAATCAGCTTCTGCTTTCCAGTCGGTGAGCATTTCCGATGGAACAAGATGCGTAAAGTTTCTGAAATCGGAAAGGAACGAATAGACATTCTGTGGCGGAGAACTCACCGTTCCCGTGCGGCTTTGCAATTTGATCATATAGTATTGTTCAACTGGTAATCAGGGGGTCCACTGAGAAGGATTTTCCCTCCAGCGCCGTAAAACTTCCATCTGTTCCGGCAAGATATAGCCGGTTCGGCTCGCCTCATCAATCAGCACTTCATAGCTGGAGAGCGTTTCGAGCCGGCAGCCTGCCTTTTTGAAATTGTCGGCCGCTTCAGAAAAACCATAGGTAAAAACGGCTACCATTCCCAGCACGTGATAGCCTGCTTCGCGGAGAGCATTGTATGCCTTGAGACTGCTGCTGCCAGTAGAAACAAGGTCTTCGATTACAACCACCTTTCGCCCGGGAAAAACCTGTCCTTCAATTACATTCTCCCTCCCATGATCCTTGGGCGATGACCTTACATAGTTGAAAGGAAGTCCGAGAACCTCGGCAACCAATGCTCCCTGGGCAATTGCTCCCGTGGCAACACCGGCAATAACTTCCACTTCAGGAAACACTTCCCTGATCTTCTGTACAAATGCATCCCGGATGAAAGTACGTATTTCGGGATACGAAAGGGTAATCCGGTTGTCACAGTAAATGGGCGACTTCCAGCCCGAAGCCCAGGTAAAAGGATTTGCAGGTTCGATGATTATTGCCTTACTTTGCAGTAAGTATCCGGCAATTTTTGTTGCAATGGTTTCCATGCCCCAAAAGTATGAAGTTTTTTTTAACCGGCGTCCGGTGATTATTACCAGTGACCCGGATGAAGGCAAAGATGCATCCTTGTATTTCCGGTTCACCGGACGGAAGGAACTTCTGAAAATTCTGCGTTTGTTCGAAAAATATGAGGATATTCCCTCTCTCACCATCTTTCATCCGAATTTTAAAGACCTCCGCAAAGCGCTGAAATCCTGCTTCAGGATCATCAAGGCTGCCGGAGGATTGGTCAGAAACCGGCAGGGAGACATCCTGTTCATTCTTCGGAACGGGATTTGGGATCTCCCAAAGGGAAAACTGGAACGCGGGGAAACCTACCAGGAGGGCGCTCTCCGTGAAGTATCCGAAGAATGTGGAATAAAGGGACTCTCTCACGCTCAGCGCCTGACAACCACTTTTCATGTTTACCGTCTTAACGGCAAACCTGTTCTGAAAAAAACCATCTGGTTTACCATGGAGATGAACGGGAATTCCGACACAAAACCTTTGACCATCGAGGGCATTACAGAAGTCAGATGGTTTGCCCCCTCCGGTCTGCAGGAGCCCTTGTCAAATACTTATCCCAATATTGAGCTGGTACTGAAAAAAGCCGGAATTATCTGACAGGTTAATCCCTTTTTACCTTTATTTCAGCCGTAAATGCATATGCTTTCAAGAAAAACATATGAAAGGAATTCCTGAGAAATTCTCTTTCCCTATAATGGATCCGTATCAGTACGTTTTGATATCTCTGATCTTTAATTGAATTGTGGTAACATCACGGTAGGTGTTTTCATCGAGAGAGTAACAAATATCAAAGGCCCGCCCGTCCTTGATTTCATCATAATAATGTGCCATATTGAAGGCTATTCCGGAAATACAGGCTGGGCAACCGTCCTGAATCAGGGTCAGCTTGAGGTGACCACCGGATGAACCGACAATCCTGGCATCCCCGTTGTAAAGAGCAACATCTTCGGTAATAAAAACAGGATTCATGTTTCCGGGGCCAAAGGGCTCGAACTGCTTAAGAATACGGTACAACCTCGGAGTAATTTCTTTCAGTTTCAGTTCCGTATCTATTTCAAGGATAGGTATCAGCAACCCCGGTTCGATGGTTTCGCTTACCACCTGTTCGAACCGGTTAATAAAGGCCTGAAGGGCCTCTTTCCGCATGGTTACACCGGCCGCATACATATGGCCGCCAAAATTCTCCAGCAAATCGGCACATTGTTCCAGCGCATGGTACAGGTCAAACCCTGGTACCGAACGGGCTGAACCGGTAACAAAGCCATTGGACTCGGTAAGAATCACCGTAGGCCGGTAATAGTGTTCAATAAGCCTGGAAGCCACTATGCCAATCACTCCCTTGTGCCATGCCGGATTGAAGAGTACCGTAGTTTTTCTGCCCGCAAGTTTTTTATCGTTCTGAAGAATCTGCAGGGCTTCCTGGGTAATGGTTCCGTCAATATTCCGGCGGGTGCTGTTCAGCCCGTTGATCTGATCACTGATGTCGAGGGCTGTCAAAGGATCTTCACTTATGAGCAGGTCCACCGAATGTTTTCCTGATTCAATCCGTCCGGCAGCATTAATCCGCGGGCCGATTTTAAATACCACATCCTCAACCGTGATTTCCCTGCCATCGATTCCGGCCACTTTGATGATGGCTTTAAGGCCGGTACGGGGCGAACTGTTCAGCTTTTTCAGGCCAAAATAAGTAAGTATGCGGTTTTCGCCCGTCACAGGCACAATATCCGAAGCG
The DNA here is from genome assembly GCA_012517825.1 of Bacteroidales bacterium. Classification (NCBI taxonomy): domain Bacteria; kingdom Pseudomonadati; phylum Bacteroidota; class Bacteroidia; order Bacteroidales; species Bacteroidales bacterium. Next base: position 2,717 of record JAAYUG010000169.1, read on the forward strand.
ATGCTGACGCTCACAAGATCCAGAAACTCTTCCAGTTCGGAAAAAGGAATTTTATTCCGCTGGGCAAAAGCCTGAAGCAGTTTAAACCCCACACCGCAGCCCGAAAGTTCCTTATACGGGTAGGCACAATCGGGACGTTTCGGGTCCAGTACAGCCACAGCCGCCGGTATGGTCTCTCCAGCCTCGTGGTGATCGCAGATAATGAACTCTACTCCTTTCCTTCTGGCATACTCAACCTTTTCAACCGCCTTAATTCCGCAATCGAGTGCTATGATAAGCGACATCCCCTTCGAGGCGGCATAATCAATCCCCCGAAGAGAAATACCGTATCCTTCCGTATAACGGTCGGGGATGTAATAGTCAATGGCAGCAAAGCGATTCTTGAAAAAAAGGTACAACATGGCAACAGCCGTTGTACCGTCGACATCGTAGTCGCCGTAAATGAGGACCTTCTCGCGGTTTTTAATTGCGTTTTCAATACGTCCGACCGCCTTTTCCATGTCCTTCATTAAAAAAGGATCATGCAGGTTTTCGAGGGAAGGACGAAAGAAGGCTTTTGCCTCCTCAAAGGTCTTAATCCCCCTCTGAACCAACAGATTGGCAATAGGTTTCTCCATCCCGAGCTGCTCTGCTAACCGTCTGACGTCATCCTCATTTCCATGTTCTTTTATTATCCAGTTCTTATTAATCATGGGAATATCTTACCGCCTGAACTCAAACAAAAGTGAGTTCAAATACGGTTTGTATCTTTTGTCGAAGGACATTCTTTACATAATTAAAATCCTGAATTTCACCGAGTTCCTTCTCCATGGAAGTTACTCCTTTATCGGTAAATCCGCAGGGGTTAATGTAGTGAAAATAATCGAGATTTGTATTCACATTAAAGGCAAAACCGTGCATGGTAATTCCCCGGCTTACTCTGACGCCGATAGCGCAGATTTTGCGTGCACGGGAAGAATCAGCGGCATCGATCCAAACGCCCGTAGCTCCGGTCAGCCTTTCTGCCTTCACAGAAAAATGCTGCAAGGTTTGAATAACCGATTCTTCAAGAAGGTATACATAACGTTTTACCAGAATACCAAGCCGGTCGAGGTCAAATACAGGATAACCAACTATCTGACCGGGCCCGTGATAAGTAATATCCCCACCCCTGTTGATCTGATAAAACACGGCATCAATCTGCCGCAGAAACTCATCGCCAATGAGCAGGTTATTGCGGGAACCGCTTTTACCCAGTGTATAAACATGATTGTGTTCCACAAAATACAAATGACCGGGAGAGGTCTCGCCCTGAAGTTTCTTTTCGCTCATTTTCCTCAGGGTTTCTTCCTGCAGATCCCAGGTTTCTTTATAGTCCTTTCGGCCCAGATCGGTATAAATTACCTCATACATTTTGTATCGTTTTTTCCGAACCCACGATATGTTTTTCTGCATGGTAGGAGGAACGCACCAGCGGCCCGCTTTCTACGGCCCGGAATCCCTTTTCCAGAGCAATCCGCGCCAGATCTTCAAAAACTTCAGGCTTAACGTATTCGGCCACAGGAAGATGACTGGCCGTAGGTGCCAGATACTGTCCGATGGTCATTACTGAACACCCGGCTGCGAGCAGGTCGTCCATAGTCTCCAGCACTTCGGGCAGGGTTTCCCCCAGTCCCAGCATGATTCCTGACTTGGCTGTGATTCCTTTTGATGCTATATATTTCAAAACCGACAGGCTTACATCATAACGGGCAACACTGCGGATGAGAGGGGTTAGCCTTCTTACCGTTTCCAGGTTATGCGAAATCACATCAGGCCCCGCTTCAATAACCCGGTCCAGGCTGTCGGTATTCCCCCGGAAATCGGGAATAAGCACTTCCATGGTAACGCCAGGATTCATGGTTTTCACGGCACGAATTGTTTCAGCCCAGAATGCAGCGCCACCGTCAGGAAGATCATCCCTGTCGACCGAGGTAATAACGCAATGCTTCAATTGCATGGTATGGATGGCCCGGGCAATTTTTAACGGCTCTTCCGGATCAGGAGGATTGGGCCTTCCCGTTGCCACACCGCAGAATTTACAGCTCCGTGTACAGATATCGCCCAGGATCATAAAAGTGGCCGTTCCTCTGCTCCAGCATTCGCCGATATTGGGGCAATTGCCGCTCGTACAGATGGTATGAAGATGGTTCCGGTCGACCAGATTCCGCACTTTTGAGTACGTTTCTCCTGAAGCCCTTCGCATTTTGAGCCAGGGAGGCAACCGGCGCCGGGGTGAGGTATTGTTATTCACAATTGCTGTTTTTGAAAAAGCAAAGGTAATTCATTCTTCAGAAACTGTCCCGGCCTATTCTGGCAGGTAAAATTTCTGCAGGAAGCATCGAAAAGCGAAGTTTTGAAGCATTTACGCACTGTACTTATTCCTAACATATTATCTTTGCAGCCATTAAATCTTTCGACATGAATTATACCGAACTCAGCGAACAGGAACTAATTCGCCGTCAGGCTCTTGAAGAAATCAGAAAAATGGGTATTGACCCCTATCCGGCAGCCTTGTTTGAAGTCAACACAAGCATTGATGAAATCCGCAAAAACTTCAGCCCGGAAAAAAATAATTTCCAGGATGTGCGGCTTGCAGGAAGGATTATGAGCCGGCGCATCATGGGCAGCGCTTCGTTTGCGGAGATTCAGGATGCTACGGGGCGTATTCAGCTCTACGTGCGGCGTGAAGATATCTGCCCTCCTGACAATACCGCCCTGTATGATACCCTGTTCAAAAAGCTTCTCGATATAGGAGATATCATAGGAATCAGTGGGTTTACCTTTATTACCAAAACAGGAGAACTGTCGGTTCATGTTAAGGAACTGAAACTCCTCGCCAAATCACTGCGCCCGCTTCCTGTTGTCAAGGAAAAGGACGGCAAAGTTTTTGATGCATTCACCGACCCGGAACTACGGTACAGGCAGAGATACGTTGACCTGATTGTTAATCCGCATGTTCGCGAGGTTTTTGTCAGGCGAACCAGGCTCATCAATTCCATGCGCGAATTTCTGAACAAGCGGGGATACCTTGAAGTGGAGACCCCCATTCTTCAGCCGCTCTACGGAGGCGCTGCCGCCCGCCCATTCAAAACCTTTCACAATACACTGGAACAGACCCTGTATTTAAGAATTGCCAATGAGTTGTATCTCAAACGGCTTATCGTGGGCGGATTTGACGGGGTGTATGAATTTTCAAAGGACTTCCGCAACGAAGGGATGGACCGTTTTCACAACCCGGAATTTACCCAGATTGAACTGTACGTGGCCTATAAGGATTACCTGTGGATGATGGACCTGGTGGAAGAAATGATCGAAAAAGTAGCCATAGACCTCCACGGCACCACCCAGGTTCAGGTGGGAGAGCACCTGATTGACTTCAGGCGGCCATGGAAACGCATTACCATGTACGATGCCATCAAGGAAAAAACCGACATCAATATCGGAGAAATGGACGAAAACCAGTTGCGCGAGGTAACCAGAAAACTGAATATCGAAACGGACGAAACCATGGGTAAGGGAAAGCTGATCGATGCCATTTTTGGAGAACTGGTGGAACCTTTCCTTATTCAGCCAACCTTTATCATGGATTATCCCATTGAAATGTCGCCCCTGGCCAAGAAACACCGGAGCAAACCGGGGCTTGTGGAACGGTTTGAGGCCATCTGCAATGGAAAGGAACTGTGCAATGCCTTTTCTGAACTAAATGACCCGATTGACCAGCGGGCCCGCTTTGAGGACCAGCTACAACTGGGTAAACGCGGTGATCAGGAAGCCATGGTGCTCGATGAAGATTTTCTCAGAGCTCTTGAATATGGGATGCCTCCTACGGCAGGACTTGGTATCGGCATCGACCGCCTTACCATGATCATGACCAATCAGCCGTCTATCCAGGATGTTCTTTTCTTTCCCCAGATGCGGCCGGAAAAGAAGTCTGTGGCCGATCCCACGGAAAAATATACCCAAGCAGGCATACCCGAAGCATGGGTTCCTGTACTGCAGAAAATGGGCTTTGTACAGGTTTCTATGCTCAAAACCCTTAATCCCAACAAACTGCATCAGGATATGTGCGGGTACAACAAGAAAAACAAACTGGACCTGCCGAACCCAAAGCCGGAGGAAGTAAGGGAATGGCTGGGAAAAATCAGTTGACATCCTATTCTTTCTTACCCCACTGAATTGGCTTTCTGAAGCAAGTATCTTTCCGGAACAATACTGTTAACTGATCGCATTGATGGAGATGGTACGATCAGTTATGTTTATTTTTGTATATACATTTGCACATTATTATAAGGTAGTATCCTCCATGGAATATGAAATAGACCATAAGAGTTCCGTGCCACTGCATATTCAGGTAGAAAACCTGCTGCGGGAAATGATCAAGCAGCCTGAATATAAAAACGGAAAATTCCTGCCCAACGAAGTTGAACTGGCAAAAAAGCTGGGTATTTCAAGAAATACTCTGCGTCAGGCCACCAACAGGCTTACCTATGAAGGACTTCTTATCAGGAAAAAAGGCGTCGGTACCGTAGTAGCCGATACACGGGTGAATACCCGCCTGAATAACTGGTTAAGTTTTTCCCAGGAAATGAAAGCCCTCGGAATACAAATCACCAATTATGAACTAAAAACCTCATGGGAAGAAGCGGATCAGGCATTGGCCGATTTTTTCCGCATTCCGCTGAAAAAGCCTGTTTTTAAGCTGGAACGCCTGCGGGGAGGACCTGAGCGACCTTTTGTTTATTTTATCTCATGGTTTCATCCACGGGTAGGACTCACCGGAAAAGAAGATTTTACCAAACCTCTTTATGAAATCCTCGAAAAAAATTACGCAACGATAGCCAAGCTCTCAAAAGAGGAAATCAGTGCTATTGTGGCTGACGATTTTCTTGCCCGTAAACTGCAGCTTAAACCCGGTGACCCCATTTTAAAACGCAAACGCTACGTTTTTGATCCCGGAAGCAGACCTATCGAATACAACATCGGCTTTTATCGTGCCGACAGCTTTGTCTATACAGTTGAAAGCGAACGCTGAAAAACCGTTTTCCCGATTCATTAAAAACAGGTATCCTGAAATAATTCTCTGTAAAATATGTTTTATAACACATAATTATCAAACCTAACAATGTATCTTTGTAATGATATGTTCATACATTTGAACATATATAAAATAAAACAAAAACACTTAAACCAGTTTTTATGAAACGTTTAACCAACTACATGCTGCAACTTAGTGTCTTTGCTCTTTTCATTGCCCTGGCAATGACCTCCTGCAAAGATGAAGAAGAACCTGTGGCAACTGCCATTAGTATTGACAAAACGGTTACTCCCAAACTGAAGGTAGGGGAAGAAGCAACAGCCACCATTACTATCGTAGCCGAAGGAGTAAAAGCCTTTAAGTATTACAAGGTGGTGGACGAAGTGAAGGGAACAGCCGTTGACGTTACCAGTCAGCTGGTAAAGAACGGGAATACCTACACGTACAATTTTTCCTACACGGTACAGGAATTTGATGACCTGCATACCCTGGGATTTGAATTTGAAGTGACCGACAAAAAGGATCAGGTTAAGACAACGGCACTTGTTGTTGATGTATCACTCTCTGTTAAATCCTCTTTTGTCAAATACGACTGGAAAGTTACGGCAAGTGAATGGCTGGGGTTTGATGTTCTTGCTCCTCACGATGCTGCCTACACATATCGTTTCCACCAGGATGGCACTTATGATATTGATATGACTGCACAATATGCTGACAGTACACACCACTTCTGTTACTGGGTTTATAAAGAAACACCCAACAATGCCGATACAATTGCCATTCTCAGGTTGATACGCAAGCTCAGATCCGGTTCACAAGGCGTTGATGAGTATTATGATTACAAGATCACCAGTGCTACTGAATCCCAGATGATCATGTACTGGGATATTCCGGTTTTTGGATTGTATGGCATTAAGAACACCTTCACCAGCCAGCCAAAAGGAGCTTTCCAGCCTTACGGAACAGTGGAGATGGCCAACGCGGTAGCCAATATTTCAGTACTAAGCTGCAGTACCGTTGATAATAATCTTCTTACCATTCCCTGAACCTGTGGCGTCGGAACAGAGTCTGCCAGACATCAGACTCTGTTCTGATGTTCCATTTGCGCTGTGAAGAAAGGCTCTGTTATAACCTGCAGCAAGAGACAGTTGCAAGGAATTCCACAGTGCGGGTAGCAATATTTTCCCGGACCACCGTCAAAGTCCACCGTGTTTATTCAACTTATTATGAAAAAAATCACTTTCCTGCTGGGTCTGCTTTTGACCTTCAGCACAATGTTCGCACAAACCGTTACCATCAAAGGAAGAGTCGTTGACGAAAACAAGTCCCCGCTTCCGGGTGTATCCGTATTTGTGGAAGGTACAACCATCGGAACAACAACTGATCTGGATGGGAACTTTACCCTTTCCATTGACAGGGCCACCGTTAAGTATATTACCTTTTCCTTTGTCGGGTACAACAAAGTCAGGCAACCTGTTTCCGAGGGCATTACAGATTATCAGATCATGCTCACGCCGGAAATCACCAATCTGGATGAAATTGTTGTAATAGGTTACGGAACTCAGCGTAAAAGCGATGTAACCGTTTCCATATCGTCGGTAAAGGCCAAGGACGTTGCCTCTCCCAGCGTGCTTTCGCTTGATCAGTCACTGCAGGGACAGGCAGCAGGTGTAGTAGTGTCACAATCGACAGGAAAACCCGGGGCACCGGTATCCATCCGCATACGAGGAACCACTTCCATTAACGGTTTGAATGAACCGTTGTATGTGATTGACGGGGTGCCTATCATTACCAATGCCTCTGATCTGACCAGCGGGACCATCCAGGGATCGGATATCAATCCGCTTGTGGCGATCAACCCGAACGACATTGAATCAATACAGATTCTCAAAGATGCTTCTGCTACGGCCATATACGGTGCCCGTGGCGCAAACGGAGTAATTCTGATAACAACCAAGCAGGGCACCAAAGGCGACATGCAGGTAACCTTTAACTCTTCGGTCGGCTTGCAGCAAATTACCAAAAAGCTGGAATTGCTCAATGCCCGGGAACTGGCAGAACTGGGAAATGCTGCCGTAACCGAAGCCCGCAAATACTACCCCGATGTAGCCTATAATACTGCCTTTGCCCTGCCAAGCCGTTTCGGGAAAGGAACCGACTGGCAGGACGAAATCTTCAGGGTTGCCCCCATGACCAATTACCAGCTTTCATTAAGAGGTGGAAGTGACAAAACCTCCTACTATCTGTCAGGCAACCTCGTAGAACAGGAAGGTATTATCAAAAACTCCGATTTTAGCAAAGGCACCTTTCGCCTGAACCTCGACAACCAGCTATCAGCAAAAGTCAGAACAGGAATCAATATCAACCTTTCGCGCAGTGTCAACAACGGAGTAACAACCGGAGTACCCAATACCCTGTCGAATGTGGTAACCATGGCTCTTCTTTTCAACCCGGGACAAAATGTTTACGATCCCGATCAGGAAGGAGGGTATACCTATGAAAGCAATACCATTAATAAAGTAGGCAATCCGGTGGCCGAAATCAACGAAACCAAAACACGTATTACCACAAGCCGCGTGATTTCTGACGGGTATCTTGACTGGAAGGTCCTGAAAAACCTGACCTACAAGTTCAAATTCGGTATGGATGCTTTCTTTAACAAAGAACAGCAGTACATCCCCAGCTTTATTAAGAGGGGACAGGAAAAAGGGAAAGGCAATAATGTCAATATTGATGGGTACACCTGGTTGATTGAGAATACGCTCACCTACGACCTGGAAGTTCAGAAACACAGGTTCAATTTCCTTCTGGGGCAAACCGCTCAGAGATACGTCTCGGAATCGGCCGAAATCGCTGTTGAGCGGTTCAATGACGACCGTCTCGGATACTACGACCTGGGAGCAGCCATTGATAAAACCATTCTCACCGGGTACAACACATGGAGTATGCTGTCAGGAATTGCCAGGGTTATATACAATTACGACAACAAATATTATCTGACCGCTTCGGGAAGAACTGACGGATCTTCGAAATTTGGTGCACTGCATAAATTTGGATTCTTCCCTTCGGTTTCTGCCGCCTGGAGAATAAGCAAAGAGCCTTTCATGCAATCAGTCACCGCCATTAATGATCTCAAATTTAGAATAAGTGCCGGAACGGTCGGTAATGAGGGGATCCCTCCGGGCAGTTCACTGAGCCTGATGGCCAACCGCCCTTACTTTTTCGGCGAAGGAGCCAATGCCAAAGTTATCGGAACCTATGTTTACTCTCTCGAAAATCAGGATCTGAAGTGGGAAGTAACAACACAGTATGATGCGGGGCTCGACCTCAGCCTTTTCGAGTCACGCATTGAATTCATCGCCGAAACCTATCTGAAAAACACCTCCGATCTTCTCCTGTATATCCCTGTAAATACTTCCTCCGGATTTCAGTTTGTTTGGGCCAATGTTGGCAACTTACAGAATAAAGGAATGGAATTTTCGGTCAACTCTGTCAATCTGAAAGAACAGTTCAAATGGAACACAAGGTTCAATATATCATTCAACCGGAATAAGGTCACCAACCTGGATAAATCGAGTACCATTTACGGAAATTCCATCATGAATATTGTTGACTGGACGATGATCCGCGAAGGAGAACCCATAGGCAATATTTACGGATACAAGTCAGATGGCATCATTCAACTGAATGAGGATCCCTCGTCTGTTCCTTTCTTCCCGTCAAAAATACCGCGGTACGGCGACAGGAAGTATATTGATAAAAATCATGACGGGAAGCTGACCATTGATGATTACTTCAAACTTGGCAATACGAATCCTGATTTTTCATGGGGTTTTAAAAACACTTTCACTTATAAGAATTTTACGCTCGACATCTACACTCAGGGAGATTACGGCAATAAGATTGTTAATTTTAACCGGTTCTTCCTTGAAAGCTTTGACGGATTCCAGAACAACTCAAAGGTAGCTTTGCAGCGATGGACAGAAACCAATCCGACCAATAAATATCCGCGGGCGAATGCCTCGCCTCACGGCAATGTTATGTCGGATGTAATTGTTGAAGACGGTTCCTATGCACGCCTGAAAGAGGTGACTCTTTCCTATACCCTTCCGGATAAAATTCTCGGAAAACTGCACATCAGAAGCGTTCAGCTTGCTCTCAGTGGCCGTAACCTGTACACCCTTACACGGTACTCAGGTTATGATCCCGAAGTCTCAATTTTCGGAGGCAGTGTTTATGGGAAAGGTGCCGATTATGGCCCATATCCTATGGCCAAAACATATCTTTTCTCACTCAACGTTACTTTTTAATTCCTTCCGCCATGAAAAAGATGTTCATAGCAATTTCCGCGCTCCTTTTAGCAATTACCAGCTGCAGCGATTTTCTTGATTCGGACATACGGTCTGATTTTAATTACAACAATTATTTTCAGACTGAAAAAGACCTCGTAACCTTTGCCAACGGCATGTTTGGGGGTCTGATTACCTGGACATGGGAAGGAGGCGGATTATTCTTCAATAATTTCTGGGTAATTCAGGATCTGGCCTCCGATAATGCTTACGAAACAGGACCTTCCATCGACATGCACGATCTGTCTAACTTCACCTTTGATGCCAACAATGCTCCTCAGTTTTTCGTGTGGGAACAATCGTACAGTGTTATCAACTCATGCAACGTTCTGCTGAAGGAATCTGAAAAAATAAAAAAGTATTCGAGCGAAGCCGTAAAAAACCATCTGCAGGGAGAAGCCTACTTCCTCAGAGGAATGCTGTATTTTGAACTGGCAAAGCTTTTCGGAGATGTACCTCTTCAGCTTAAGGCAACAACCAGCGTGCAGAGCACCATCATTCCCCGCACTCCTGTAGCGGTAGTATATGATTCCATCATTAGCGACCTGAAAAAGGCAGAAGTTTATCTGGCAACCAACCCTTTTCCCAACAGAAAGGAAGGAATGCCAACCAGTCTGGCCGCATCAACCCTGCTGGCAAAAGTTTATCTTACCCGGGGCGCAATGAACAAAAGCCAGAGCGATTTTAACCTCTGCAAGACCCAACTCGAAAAGGTTCTCGGCAAATATACCCTCGAACCTGAATTCGCCGATATTTTCAAAATCAGCAATTCCAACAGGGGTGAAATTATCTGGGCTGTAAACTTCAGTGCCACTCTTGGAGAAGGATGGACTACCAATCAGTTCATTGTGCGGCTGATGCCCACCACCAAATCAGATAAAGGGGTTCGAAACGGACAGGGATGGGAAAGACCAACCAATTACCTCTATAATCTTTTTGCCAGCAATGATAAACGAAAAGCGGCAACCTTCATCACCGAATTTGAGGGAGAAGTGTTCGACGGGCCGTACATCAGAAAATACTGGGATCAGGAAGCAGAAGGAGGCAGGCAGAATGGGGAATCGGACGCTGATTTCATTTACCTCCGCTACGCCGATGTTTTGCTGATGTATGCCGAAGTACTCAACGAAATCAATAATGGCCCCACTACAGAGGCATACAATGCAATAAATCAGGTGAGAAACCGTGCCGGCCTAGATGATCTGACACCCGGTCTGGATTATCAGGCATTCAAAAATGCTGTCCTTCAGGAAAGACAAAAAGAATTTGTCATGGAAGGACATCGCTGGTACGACCTGGTTCGCATGAACAAGTTGCAGGAACAGGTGCTGCTGGCAAAACCTTCAGCCAACGTCAAATCGTACCATGTACTTTTCCCTATTCCACAAAAGGAACTTTATTATAATCCTAAACTTGTTCAGAACCAGGGATATAATTGATTCAGCTCTCTGTTCAGCATCATGGTTTGATTGTATTTTTAAACTGCGTTGATTTGAAACCGAATTTTAACAAGAGACCCTCCGTAAGGGTGACAGAAGACAGTAACGGATGTTTCAGCGGATGGAATGCTATTTTCAAAACATTGGAAGCTAAACTGAAGGAACCTAACCATCCAAAAAAAATTGTAGTGGTTGAATGCTATCAGGGTGTTTATTATGACGACCTGCTGAGCATTTTTGGCAGTCATTTAAAACCCCGGCGCATCATTACCAGCAGGGACTATTTCCTTCCCCCCGGGGAAGTTGAAAGGATTACTTTCCCCGATGTTACTGATGACCGCATCTTTGGCTATCTGACAAGGCTCAATATGACCGATCTGGTGGACATGGAAAAAGTCAGTAAGTTGAAAAAGGAAGTCGAAGAAGCCGGCGAGGGGCTGATTCTTATCTTTGGTTATGGGTCATCGCTCATTTCAGACCGGCCCTCCGTTCTGGTATATGCTGATATGCCACGGTGGGAGATTCAGTTAAGGATGCGGGCCAACAAAGTGGACAACCTCGGAATGGAAAACAAAGACGATTCCATTGAAGAAAAGTACAAAAGAGGATTTTTTGTTGACTGGAGAATATGTGACCGCCTGAAAAAGAAACTGATGCACCGGTGGGATTTTATCCTTGACTCAACGAACATGGAAATACCTGTGCTGCTTACCGCCGAAGCTTTCCGCAATGGATTGGAGAAAACCCTCACCCGGCCTTTCAGTCTTATGCCCTATTTCGATCAGGGGCCATGGGGCGGCCAGTGGATGAAAAGGTTTTGTGGACTTGATCCGGAACCAGAGAACTATGCCTGGTGTTTCAATTGTGTTCCGGAGGAGAACAGTTTGCTCCTGACTTATGGCGAAGCCGTTTTCGAAACCCCATCTATCAATCTTGTATTTGCCTACCCGCGTAAATTGCTGGGAGAAGCTGTCCACGCGCGCTTCGGTGATGAATTTCCCATCCGCTTTGACTTTCTTGACACCATGGAAGGAGGGAACCTATCGCTCCAGGTGCACCCATTGACCGAATACATTCAGGAAAAATTCGGCATCCATTATACGCAGGATGAAAGCTATTATCTGATAGACGCAGCAGAAGATGCATCTGTTTTCCTTGGTCTCAGGGAAGGAATCAATCCCGAAGCCATGATTGAGGAGCTTTACAAAGCCCAGGAAGAAGGTGTGTATTTTGATGCGGAAAAGTTCGTGGAGCGCTGGCCTGCAAAGAAGCACGACCACTTCCTTATTCCGGGAGGAACAGTTCATTGTTCGGGGAAAAACTGCCTTGTCCTCGAAATCAGTTCTACCCCATATATTTTTACTTTCAAGCTCTGGGACTGGGGAAGGCTTGGGTTGGACGGAAAGCCACGACCCATTAATATTGAACACGGCCGCCATGTTATTCAGTGGGACAGAACAACCAACTGGACGAAAAAAAACCTGATAAACCGGGTCAGAAAGATCAGCGAAGGCAACGGATGGTATGAAGAAGCCACCGGACTTCATGAACGGGAATTTATTGAAACACGCAGACACTGGTTCACCGGAAAAGTACCCCATAATACCAACGGGGGTGTTAACGTGCTGAATCTTGTAGAAGGCCGTGAAGCTATCGTTGAAAGTCCTTCCGGAGCATTTGAACCATTTATTGTTCATTTTGCCGAAACCTTCATTGTTCCGGCCTGCGTAGGCGAATACACTATCCGTCCCTACGGCGAATCAGAAGGCAAACAGTGCGCTACCATCAAAGCCTATGTAAGAACCTGTATCAATCAATAAAACTTCTTTGTATGAAAAGTAACCGGTCACTCAGGTACATGCTCCCAATCTTCATGTCGTTTTATGTCATGGGATTTGTTGATCTTGTTGGTGTTGCCACGGGATATGTTAAACGCGATTTTGGGCTTTCTGACAGTGTTGCCCAGCTTCTGCCCAGCATTGTCTTTATATGGTTTGCCTTATTTTCCATACCTACCGGCATTTTTCAGGACAGGAAAGGGAAAAAATTTACCGTTATTCTTGCCATGATGATAACCGGCCTCGGGATGATCCCGCCTCTGATTTATTATTCCTACTTTACCGCTGTGATCGGGTTTATGATTATCGGTATCGGAAACACGATTCTTCAGGTTTCGGCCAACCCCTTACTACTGGACTACTCTTCCGATGAAACCAAGGCAGCAAATTTAAGTTTGTCGCAGTTTATCAAAGCCATAGCCTCCATGCTCGGTCCTGTGATAGTAGCCGGCCTGGCTAAATATACCGGAAACTGGAGGCTGGTATTCCCGCTATATGCCGTCATATCATTCCTCTCAGCTTTCTGGTTATACTCAATAAAAATTGAAGAATCCCGGCCGGAAAAAGAACCGGCTTCGCTCAAAACCGTTGTACAAATTCTCAAAAATCCTTTTGTACTCATTATGGTTCTGAGCATTTTCTTCCAGGTTGGATTTGATGTTTCCATGAACTCCAATATCGCCAATTATCTTAAAACCAGGTACAGCATAAGCCTTGAAACAGCAAGCCTGGGAATCAGTATTTATTTTGCCTCCCTTATGGCCGGCCGGTTACTCGGCTCTATCCTCCTGAGAAAGGTCAATACAAAGATATTTCTTATCACCAGTACGCTGGTTACCCCTGCCGGGTTGTTGGGCATTCTGGCTTCTCCAACGCTCCGGTTTACCTGGATTCTTATATTTATCACAGGGCTGGGTTTTTCCAATATCTTCCCGCTGGTATTTGCCCTTACGGTAGAGCGTAAACCGGCCTACGCTAATGAAATTTCGGGCCTTGTCATTCTGGCGGTCAGCGGTGGAGCAGTTATTCCTCCGATAGCCGGCATACTGACCGAAAAATATGGTGTAACCTCAAGCATTTACGTTCTTATTTTCTGCACACTTTACACACTGTTTGCAACCTATTATTTATTACGCCAGAAACCTGCAACTAACCAATAACAGATAAATTGTTATGCTATGACCGATATCTTCAATGACAACAGAATTGTTCTGACACTGGATGCAGGCGGCACAAACTTGGTTTTTTCTGCTCTGCAGGGTGGTCGCGAAATTGCAGGACCATTTACCTTTCCTACTCCTTCAGAAGATCTTGATGCCTGCCTGAAAACCATCATCAAGGGATTCAGAGAAGTGGAACAGCGCATTCCCGGAAAAGCCACAGCTATCAGTTTTGCATTCCCCGGACCGGCGGATTACAAAAAAGGAATTATTGGCGACCTTCCTAACTTTAAGGCATTTACTAACGGGGTTGCCCTTGGTCCCATGGTGGAAGACCTGTTTCACCTACCGGTTTTCATCAACAACGACGGCAATCTCTTTGCCTACGGAGAAGCTCTATGTGGTTTCCTGCCGGAATTGAATGCCAGAATTCTGAGCAGAAGAGGTATAAAACAATTTCATAATCTGATTGGCCTGACGCTTGGAACAGGTTTTGGATGCGGGGTGGTTATCAATAATATCCTGTTGATTGGTGACAACTCAAACGACACAGGTATCCATAATACCCTCAATAAATTCAATCCCGACTGGAACGCAGAAGAGAGCGTAAGTACCCGCGCCCTGCAACGGGTTTATGCCCAGGCTTCCGGTCAGCCTTTTTCCGGCAGAATCACTCCAAAAGACATTTTTGAAATCGCCACGGGAAAGTTGCCCGGAAACAAAGAAGCAGCCATTGAAGCCTATCGTCAGTTCGGAGAAGCGCTGGGAAGTTCCATAGCCAACATCCTCACGCTGATCGACGGAATTGTAGTTATCGGAGGAGGAATTACAGGAGCCTGGCAGTTGTTTGCTCCTGCCATGTTCAGTGAAATTAACCGGCCGTACAAACGCTGGGACGGAACTCCTGCAAAAAGGCTTGATGTAAAGGTATACAACCTGGAAGATGAAAGCATCTTCAACGAATTTGCCATGGGAAACATCCGGGAACTGAAGGTGCCTTATAGCAATCGTATCGTTACCTATGACGAAAGAGCCAGAGTTGGGATAGGTTTGTCAAAGCTTGGTGCCAGCCGGGCCATAGCACTCGGAGCTTATGCCTTTGCCCTTCAGCAACTTCAATAATTCAGAACTATATGCCTGCAATTTTCAATTAACTTAATAAACCATCAGCCATGCAGTATCGCACCTTATTCCTTTCTGCAGCTATTTTAGCAATGGTGGCAGCATGTACCGGAAAAGCGCCAAAAGAAGATGTATACAAAAACATTCCTTCGCTCGAAGATCTTTCAGGCCTATGGGTATCTACCGACACGGCAGAAATGGAACCTTCCATCAGGAACTTCCGTGGTCAGGCGCTTGTCAACAGAGACTTAGCCTCAATTAGCTGGTTTGTTTCAGCCCCCTATTCCGGAGGGTATCATACAGGCACTTTGCGGATTAACGGAAAAACACCCAGGGTGAATGCCTTCCGCTGGCAACCTTACCAGGCTTTACGAAAAGGACAATTTGACGGCATCGACCTGATGAGTTCCACCAGAATGCTGTTTGACAAAGACGGCATTATGTGGCAGATTGAGATGAAAAATTCAACCAGTGAACCCAAAAACGTACAAGTGGATCTTGACCTTATCGGTTTTATCAGCAAGTACGGAGGTGACTGGCAATGGTGGTACCCTTATCCCAAAATGGACGGCAGCGTTACCAAACGCGATGAGGAAGTGGAAAATGTGAGAAAACATCTGGGTGAAGCGGTTCATCAGAAAGAAGGCTATCAGTGGGAACTGGTAAACGGAAAACCAGCCCTTGTGAAAGCTATGCTGAAATGGCCCACAGATGAAGAAATCCTGAATGCAAAGAAGTACCATGCCCAAAACATAAATAATGACATTTATGTTTATGATCGTGAAACAGAGGCAAAAACAGCTTTCAGACTGGTAACAGCGCCCGATAAACTCATTGCCAGAAACAGCGGAGGTACAGCTTCCTGGAACTGGACCCTGGCTCCGGGTGAAACAAAAATCATCCGGTACGTAATGACATACGGAGATGATGAAAAATCACTGCAGAAAAATCTGAATGAATGGACTGCCGACTTTGAATCTTCATTTAACAGCGTTCAGAAAGCGTGGGAAGAAAAATGGAATATGATTTTCCGACCCAATAATCCTCTGATTTCAGGATGTTTCCCTGTACTTGAAACCAACGACCAGAAAGTAAAAAAGGTTTACTATGCTGGTCCACTGACCATGCTGTACCTTATAAATACAAACCTGCCCCAGCATAAAAAAGTTTTTCTTACCGGCGGACCCCGGTGGGGCGCCTCGATAACCTTTTTCTGGGATATCACCCTATGGTCAACACTCTGGGCCGTTGTCGACCCCGTAATGATGAAAGAACACCTTTCTTCCTGGATAAAGATCGACCCGAGCAAATATTACGGGAAAGACAATTTCGGAGGCAAGGGCGTCGGAAACGGCTATTCGGCCAATTACTGGGCGCTTTTCCAGATGATCCGCGATTATATTGCCGTAACAGGCGATGAAGGGTTCCTGCAGGATACCATCAACGGAAAGACAGTCCTCGGGCACCTTGAAGAGTATGCCCTGAACTGGAAAAAAATATCATTGTACGGACAGGAAGGTTGTACAGATGACGTATATAAACTGGCCGATTTTGGCGATGATGAATGGAATCTTCTGGAATGCGTTCCTACATATAAACATATCGTCCCTTCATTCAATGCAGGATATGCATGGATGATGCGCGAAATGGCCAGAATATATGAAAAGCTTGGAAACCGGGAAAAAGCTGCCGAGATGGACACCTTGGCCTCTGACATGATTCAGCGTATCCTCAAACTCTATGCAGGAAACGGGGTCTGGTACAGCCTGTATCCAAACGGTAAAAAGATTGAAGTACGGCATTGCCTCGATTTCTTCTTCATTGGCAAATACATTCCGAATGATGTCCCTGAGAATATCAGAAAGGAAATGATTGATTTTCTTTACCGTGAACTGATGGCTGATCATTGGATGAGGGCCCAGTCGGTAGACGATGTTGCCGCCGCACAATCTGACAGGCCTGACCATGGCCCTCTGGGAGCCTACGATGGCTGGCCGGCTGAAACGATGGATGCCCTCACGCAGATGGGTTATCCTCAGAAAGCCCTTGACTTCTACCATGCCATTGAGCCCGTTACCTATGAAGGAATCTGGGCTCAGGCGCATGAACTTTGGGGAGAAAACAAAAAAACCAGTCATGCCAAAGTCCGGATTGCCGAACGAGGCTGGCATAACAGGGAATCCTCGGGCGGGGTTTCCCTTTCACAGGTCGTTCTGAAGGATTTCTTCGGATTCTATCCACAAATTGGCGGGGAAGCTTTGCAGACTCACGGTCCTCTGAAACTGAGCGGAAAATTGTACCACGTTCTGTATAAAAATACCTATTATACCCTTGTACTGGATAACGGAAAACCCAGAATGATCAGGGAAAAATTTTAATCATCGCAAGCACAAAACCGGAATGAAACATACACATTTTACTCTCCATCGGTTTTATCTGATCTCTCCGGGGGCCGTAGCTATCACCATAGCCTTCGGACCCGCCATTTCAGCCCAGTATGCCCTGACTCTTGCCCAGGAACGGTTCGACAAATTCAATCAGGTAGAAAACGGATGGTGTGCTTCTGACGCTACCATTTCCCTGCCCCTGCCTGACGGAAAAACTCTGTGGCTTTTTGGCGACAGCTTTATAGGGGAAAAAACCGGCACCTTCAGCATAAATCCGTCACGCTCACATATGATCAACAATTCGGTTGTTCTGGAAGATGCATCTTCACTGACCGCCTATTACCAGGGCACTCTGGCAAACCCCTCCTCTTTTATTCCGGCTGACGGCAATGCCTTTTTCTGGCCAGAGCACGCGGTAATTGAAAACGATACCCTGAAGGTATTTGCCGTCAGAGTAACCTATTTTAACAACAATAATCCGGGCTTTAATTTCAAGGTAGGAACAACCTGCATTGCATATTACAAATACCCCGGACTGGCATACATTACCACAAAAAAAATTCCTTCCCTAACCGACACGACCATGCGTTTTGGCGCCTGCATCATCAGAAGCGGTGAATATACTTACATATTCGGTGTGAAAGACACTACCTCCAGCGGAATGACATGGCCTCTGCTTTATATGGCACGAGTAAGGCAAAGCGTGGATGAACCATGGGAATTTTATACAGGTTCCGATACCTGGTCAGGAGACTGCCGGAACGCCCGGCCTCTGGGAGACAGGCCCATGAGTGAATCCTTTTACGTATATGAAAAAAATGGTACCTTCTACCTGATAATGCATGAAATATGGCTGGTGGGAAAACTTTACATCCTGGAAGCGGATAAAATAACAGGCCCCTGGAACAGAGCTTCCTCGGGCGGTAAAGAAACCCTGTTCGCGGTTATTAAACCCTATCCCAACCTGTTCAGCTATAATCTCTTCGCCCATCCACAGTTTACTAACGACGGGAAAATACTGATTTCCTTTAATGTAAACACTTCTGATTTCTTTTCCATTTACAATGACACAAGAAATTACCGCGCCCGTTTTTACTGGCTTGATGTCGAAAATGCGGCTTCTGCTGTCATCCCTGACACCTTGTCCCTGCATGATGTTTATCCGAGCTTAGCTGACAACATTCAGGTGAAGGAACAGGGGAGAATTTCCTATTCACCCTTTACCCACTCCCTTCATATAACAGATGTTCCTTCCCCTTCCGTTTTGTCAGTCTACAGCTCTGATGGACGAAAACTGATGCAGGTTTACATTTCAGGCGACACGTTTGTTCCGGTTCCCATGTCGCCCTCCCGCTTTTTTATTGTCCGGCTCGAGGGAAAATGGGGTTCTGAAACCAGAAAAATCATTTCATATTGATTTAACACCAGACACCATGAAAAAAACAGTCCTTGTTACCGCTTTTATATTCCTGTTCATAACAGGATCATTCCCTGGAAATGCAAATGAACCAGATATTCTTTCTGCTGCTTCCTTTGCTCCAATGCAGGTAAAAGATACCACCCAGCTGAGCGCTGAGGAAAAGTTTGCCAAAGACATGGAAGAATGGAATAAAGCCCTGAAAGCTTATTACTATCACAAAAAAGAACATTTTGAAACCTTGCCCAAATCAAAGAAAGACATAATTTTTCTGGGCAACAGCATTACCGACAATTGCGAATGGGCTGAACTTTTTGGCAATCCGCATATAAAGAACAGAGGAATCGGAGGGGATGATACCGAGGGAATCCTCGAAAGGCTCAGCGACATTACCTCCGGCCAGCCCGCCAAAATTTTTCTGATGATCGGAACCAATGATCTCGCCTTTGGTAAAACGGTAGATTACATTATTGCCAATTACCGGAAAATTATCACACGGATTCGTCAGGAATCACCCCGCACAAAGATTTATATTCAGAGCGTTCTCCCAACCGATGATGCTATCCACACCAACCGTAAAAATACCGACATCATCCTGATAAATGAAGGGCTGGAAAAACTGGCCCGGGAATTTTCACTCCCTTACATCGATCTTTTTAGTGCTTTCAAGACGGAAAACAATAAGCTGAACAGGGAATACAGCCTGGATGGACTGCATCTGAACGGAAAAGGATATCTGCTCTGGAAAGACGTGATTGCCCGGTACGTCAGGGAATAATTGCAGCCGCTGTGTTACAGAGGATATTTTAAAACATTCGTTTTTTAAGATCCCCTCAGACCATCAAAAAAGAAAAAAGAACCTGTAACGTTAACGTACTGATATATTGCCAAAGTAAAATCCTGAACATTGGCTTTGATTATCTGATGAAGACAATTGAGGCAATACCAAAAAGAAAAATCATGAATTACACAATGCCCGTTTGGATATTTCTGGCTTGCAGTCTGGCTGCAGGCAGTTGCCGGCAGAAAACGGTTGCGGAAAGGCATTGCTCAGAGCCAAGTGATGTTCCTTTTCAATTTAGTGCAGAACCGGCTCCTGAATGGACTGCCCTGATGGAAAGAACCTCAGGCTGGTTCGGGGCGGATGGTATTTTTTCCATTCCCCTCGACGGTGTGGAAGAACAGGAAATCGCCGGCAAGAAAACGCTTTTCATCTTCAGCGATACGTATGTAGGCGAAGTTGTCAACCGGGTCCCCCTGCCCTGCAATGTGATGGTAAACAATTCATTGGCCTGGATGAAGGGATTTACACCCGACACATCAGCCATCGTATTTGAATACAACAGGGACCGTTCCGGAAAACCTGTAGCCTTCTTTGTTCCGGATAACATAAACAGCAAACCGGGAGAATATTTCTGGCTGGGAGACGGGTTTATCAACCAGGAAAAAAACAACACACTATACCTTTTTGCCTACCATGTGCACAAAACAGGACCGGGAGTTTTTGACTTTGAAGCCACCAATGTAACCATTCTTAAAATCAAAAATCCCACCCCCGAAGGCATAACAGATTATCAGCAGATACCCACCGGCCTCGGATTTGTCCACCCTGCCCTGGGAAGAATATACTTCGGAAGCGGAATTCTGGTAAATACAGAAAAAGCAAAAGCTCCCTGCCCGGATGGCTACGTATATATTTATGGCATAGCCGAAGGCAAAAAATCTCTTCTGGCAGCAAGGGTGAGGCCGGAAGAATTTGAGGATGTTGACCACTGGACTTTCTGGAACGGATCTGACTGGGGTAAAAATATACATTCTGTTGCCCCAATAACTGACGGCGTTTCGAACGAACTCAGCGTGACCCCGACAGAGGATGGAAGATACTTCCTCACCTTTACCATTCTTGGAATATCAGAGAAAATCGGTATCGCTGTTGGGAAAAGCCCTGCAGGCCCTTTCGGAGACACAAAGGAAGTCTATACCTGCCCCGAATACAAGGAAAAGGGCCTCCTCACTTATAACGCAAAGGCTCATTATCATCTCTCCAAACCCGGCGAACTTCTGGTAAGTTATAATACCATTACCCTGAATTTCTGGGAAGATATCCAGAAGGATGCAACCATTTATCATCCCAGGTTTGTTAAAATTAAGTATCAGTTAGTTGAATAATTTTACCACCCTGCCGCCTTGCTCTTCACCCTTTCATTACCCCATCAACATTTCAATTATGAAACACGTTCTTATGGCCATAAAAACCTCAGGGAAATTTCTTATCATCTTTTCAGTTGTCTTTTTTGCTTCCTGCCAGCGGGGAGAGGTAACAGTACAACCCGACAAAGAATTTTCTTCTATGTTTTACGCTGATTCCGGAGGAATATTATGTGCCGACGGTATTTTCTCCGTACCCCTGCCGGATGGATCCTCTGTGTTTTTTGTTGGTGATTGTTTTGTGGGCAAACTGATGAACGGCGGCATTGATCCGAAAACACCGATGCTGAGAAATGCCTTTAACCTCATCGACAAAAACATGGACGGGGCAAAGGCAATTATCGGAGGAACCCTGTCAGAACCACAGACTCTTATGGTGCCTCCCCGTTTGGAAAACGACTCGATTTACCGTTGGTACTGGCCCGGCCATGGATTTACAAGAGGAGACACTCTGTTTGTATTTGCCCTGAGCCTTTATAATGACCCCTCCGCAATTAAAACTTCAGCAAAATCAGAAGAAGAAAAAGATGAAATGGACAAAATGGCGGCGGAAATGTTTGCGTTCAGAATTGCAGAAATTGACCTGCTGTCATACAAACTCCCCGGCTTTGTTCATCTTGCAACCCATAAAGTGGAATATGATTACAGGAAATACCCGATTGATTTCGGCAACTGCGTGATGATTGACAATGGGTACGTTTACATTTACGGCACAAAAAATGAACCGCACTTTTCCAGGATTCATGTGGCAAGGGTTCCTCTGAACAGCAAGGTATTGTATAAAAACTGGGAATTCTTCAACGGTTCAGGTTGGGATACCAGTATTGCAGTTTCGGCTCCTGTTGAAACCGATATCTCCGTTTCGGAACAATTCAGCATCTTTAAATACCGCAATAAATACGTCCTGCTAACCATGGAGCGTGCGGGAACGGATATTTACACCTACACAGCCGATACGCCAACAGGAGTGTTTACCAATAAAAAATTCCAGTATCGTCCTCCTGAACCCGGACAGGATACCACCGGAAGAATTTTTGTTTATAATGCTCTGGCACACCCTCAATACATAAGGAACGACAAACTGCTGGTTTCATACTGCGTCAACTCATTCCACGTGAGGGATGTTTACAGGAATGCTGAAAATTACCGGGCCAGGTTTTTGAGAATACCGATGAAAAATATTATCGGTAATTAGATTTTCCTTTACACCTGCAGGGAATGTTCATTGCAGAATCCCGCAGGGACAAAAATTTCATTCTGCTTTTTGCAGATCAGCGGTCAGATTTATAAAAGTTACTGAATGTTCTTCTCATATTCTTCCACAATGGCTTTTGCTTCCTCAAAATCAGCGTCTGATACAAAAACTTTCACGGCGCCGGCTCCACCGGCAGAAGTGTACCATGGAAAGAGGGTACCCATTATATCATCTTTCAGAAAACAATAAATGCCGGCACTTTCCAGAATGCTTTTAACAATGGTAGCCTGCGCAGACGTTCCTGCAAAAACCTCTACCGGATGCACCTCTTTTTCCATAACGTATCTTTTGTCGTTCTTGTAAAGGTAATTATTTATAACCGGATTGCGCATTGGAAGTGAAAACGAACTAATGCGCAGTGTGTTCGTCTTTTACGCTGGCATCCGGGCAAACCCCGCTAAAACAAAGTGAAAGCGGCCCGCAGGTCACTTTGAGCAGGTTTTGCTGCGCAAAGTTGGGTTTATTCTTCTTCATCGCACTGAATTAGAATTTTTCTGATGTAATTGGGGTAAATAAAATTTTAAAAATGGGCTTGGCAGAAATGCTCAATCAGGCGCTTGCTGTTGATATTTTGTTGAAGATTTTACCATCATTTTTTGTCACAAATCCACTCCGGAAGGAACTAATAGGTGGCAGGCATTTTATTCCCTTATAAAAAAAAGGAAAATACCGGAGCAGAGAACATGACCCAGGCAATACCAAGAATCACGGGTAAATGCCGGAATCATACATCGGAATCAAAACGAAGCCCGCCATATTAAAACTATAAGTACGGGTTCAGTTAGTTCAGTATATCATTAATCATAAATCTTTCTAAATCTTTTATTTATGAAAAAATTGATTCTTTTTATTGTTCTTTTGTCCGGAGCAGGGTGTTGGTACCTTCGGGCTCAAAATGCTCCAACCGGGAAAAACTATATTGGTATTAACACAGTTCCTCTATGGGAAAATCTTGCAAAAAGAGATACTTTCTCCCCTTTTACAATAATCTATCAAAGAATGCTCAATAACAACAGAGAGCTGGTTGTTGAAACTGATCTCTATTTTAACCATCAGCATGAAAGCGATGAGGCTATTTGGGCAACTGAATTTTTCAGAAAACGTGTTATTACCGGTATCAATGTTGGATATTATTTTCTAAGGACGTTGAAAAGGTTTTCTTTTGCCTGCGGCGCTGGAATAGGGTATAAAATAGAGGCTTTTAATCTGAGAGCAAAAAATTATGCTTCCGGGGTAGAAGGAGAAAGAGCATACTTGGTATGGTTTAACCAACACAATCAAACTCAGTTCTTTTCATTTTATCCCTCATGCCGAATACTTTTTCAGTTAAGTCCCAACCTCAGGCTTGAAACAGAAGCAAAATTGCCTTTTCAATACAGATTAAACAGATTCTGGGGTGTTGAAGAAGAACATTTTTTGGATGGATCAGTCATTAAAAGAAAGTATCTTGAACCTTTTAACAACAGTCTAAAGATCGGGATTGTACCCTTATGTACAGTAAACATTTTGTTAAATTTTTAATCTCAGTTTTTTATGAATAAATTGTCAAAAGAAAGGTTTCAGCCAGGTTCACAGCTTATACTTTTGATTACCATAATAGAATTTCTAATTTTTTCATATTCAGGTAAGAGTCAGACATGGATTAACAAACCCACAGAGTGTTGTCCAACTCTTGATGATTATGTTCAATACAGTTATTATATTTATTCAATTTCTCGCAAAAACAACACATGTTTGATTAATTGGAAAATTGAAAATGGGTATATACTAAACAGCAATGGATACTGGGTACCCGAAATTAACAATTCAAATTTAACTGAAGTAACAGTTAAATGGCAAAATGTTGCATTTGATAACATTAATAAACAAATGCCGAAAGGCAAAATTACTGTGACGTTTGCGGGTACAGAGTGCGGATCTTTATCACCTTTAGAAGTAACAATTCTCTCATTAAACAACTTTCCACCCGACCCGTTTCTTTATCCCGCCATCAATGATAGTATCACCTGGGTATATGGAGTTACCCCTCCGAGAACGACATTGAGCATACCCAAAATGATTTTTCCAAACAGTTCCAAAAATGTGAATGATTATAAATGGGTTATTCCGGCGGGAATTACAGCTTATGAATACCTGTCTTCCACCCCTCATCCGGGGCCCTGCGAACTGTTCACCAAGGAAAGCATTGATATAACCACCGATGCCTGCACCTCAGGAGAGATTCGTACTCGCCCAGGCGCATAATGAATGTGGAACAAGCACTCCCAGAGGTATTGGAGTCTATGTATCTTCTCAAAATTACGGCTTTACGCTTAAACCCAACCCTGCAAACGAAAGTGTTGATGTCCAGATCGGCAATGAGGGTATGTATTCGGCAGAAACATTAGCCCAGCCAGATTCCATATATTCAGAATTCCTCCGTTCAGAATACTACGAGGTTACCATCTCAAATTCTTTCGGATTGCAGATATATTCAGATATTAAATATTCCAGGCGCTTTACAATCCCAACAGGATATCTTGCGGAGGGCATTTATCTCGTTGAATTGCGCACCAGGAAAGCAAAATTTCAGCAAAAGCTGATAATCAAACATTGATTTTAGGGGCAGTTTATTCAAGATTTTTAATATCACCTTCTTTACGCTTTTTCCGTAAAGAAGGTGATTTCTTTATGAGGCATTCCCGGAAAATTGTCTGTTATTAAATTTCTGAAAATCACTTTAAAATGTTAAAAACACAACTTAAACGGTTTTATAATAACCAGAAACTGGGTACCTTAAACCCAAATGCATTATCAATAATCATTTTAAAATCCTGAACAATACTAACAAAGTAAAAAAACAGATTATATGAACCACTGCATGGCATATTTTTGTAAATTCGCCGGGTAAACTTTGCAAAAACTATCATACTGAATGCATAAATATTCACTCGACAAGTCCAAAATTAAAGTCCTTCTGCTGGAAGGAATTCACGAAAATGCCGTTCATTGTTTTCAGAATGCGGGTTATTCCAATGTAACCTGGCTTAAAACGGCCCTGTCAGAAGAGGAACTCAGGGAAAAAATCCGCAATGTACATATTATCGGCATTCGGAGCCGTACCCAGCTCACCGCCGACATCATTGCCGAAGCCCGCAAACTTATTACCATCGGCTGTTTCAGCATCGGCACCAATCAGGTTGATCTTCAGGCCGCCCGCCTTGCCGGCATTCCGGTATTTAATGCTCCCTTTTCCAATACCCGTTCAGTGGCCGAGATGGTGATTGCCGAAGCCATTATGCTGATCAGGAGAATTCCTGAAAAAAACCACCTGGCCCGCCAGGGGAAATGGGTAAAAAGTGCAAAACACAGTTACGAAATACGGGGAAAGACACTGGGAATCATCGGATACGGACACATAGGCTCTCAGGTTTCTATACTGGCCGAAGCTCTGGGAATGAACATTATTTACTACGATATTGAGAAAAAACTCAGCCTGGGAAATGCCCGTCCGGTTGCATCACTCGATGAACTTCTCGCCCAGGCCGACATTGTCACCCTCCATGTGCCTTCTACCGAACTGACCCATAAAATGATCAGCGCCCCTCAGATAGCCCGCATGAAAAAAGGCAGTTACCTGATCAATGCCTCCCGGGGCGATGTGGTGGATTACAAGGCAGTGGCAAAAGCCCTTGAATCAGGCCATCTTCTGGGCGCCGCCGCAGACGTCTTCCCTGAAGAACCTTCCTCGGAGGAAGAACCCTTCCGGTGCGAACTGCAACACTTCCCCAATACCATTATCACACCCCACATCGGAGGAAGCACCGCCGAAGCCCAGGCCAACATCGGCACCGAAGTGGCCGAAAAACTGGTTAAATACAGCGATACCGGTTCCACCATCGGTGCAGTTAATTTCGTCGAAATCTCCCTCCCCCCCAACGGAAACAAACAACGGTTCCTCCATATCCACCGGAACCTGCCCGGAGTTATGCAGGAAATTAACCACGTTTTCACATCCCATGGCATAAATATTGCCGCCCAGTACCTTCAGACGGATGCCTATGTTGGCTATGCCATTATCGATACGGACAGTGAGATTGATGACACCATTCTGAAGGAACTGAAAGCGGTTAAACATACCATTCGCGCCCGCATGCTTTACTGACGCGAAGGGCTCCACGGCTGTTCGAATCAGGATGAATTTCCTACCTTTGTATTTGTAAAATTCACGCCATATGACAACAACACTGAAGATTGACATCAGCAAGGTTTTTGACTATGTGCCGGAACGTCTTGTTTTCAGCCGCAGCAACGAAGCACTGAAAGCGCTGAAAGCACTGTACGACAAAACCGGCAAAGGAAACGATTTTCTGGGATGGGTGCACCTTCCCTCTTCCATTACCGACAAGCATTTGCAGGAAATCAAAGAATCAGCCCATATACTTCGTAACGAAGCTGAAATTCTGGTAGTAACCGGGATCGGCGGATCGTATCTTGGCACCCGTGCTGTTGATGAAGCCCTCTCCCATTCGTTTCAACCCTGGCTGAAAAAAACCGGTTTTCCGCGTCTGGTTTATGCCGGGCAAAACATCAGTGAGGACTACATGGCCGAACTTCTTGAAATTCTGGAAGACAAGTCATACGCGATTGCGGTTATTTCCAAATCAGGCACTACAACCGAACCTGCCATTGCCTTCCGCATTCTCAGAGAGCATCTGGAAAAGAAGGCGGGAAAAGAAGCTGCTGCACGCCGCATTGTTGCCATTACCGATGCACGCAGAGGAGCGCTGAAGCAGCTGGCCGATTCCCAGGGCTACAAAACCTTTGTCATTCCTGACGATGTGGGAGGAAGGTATTCGGTCCTCACGCCGGTGGGACTGCTTCCCCTGGCAGTTGCCGGGCATGATGTTGATGCCCTGGTAAACGGGGCACGCCTCATGGAAAAGGCCACTTCGCCCGATACAGCCTTTGAGAACAATCCCTCCGCTTTGTATGCCGCCACACGGAATACCTTGTACCGGCATGGCAAAACCATTGAAATCCTGGCCAGCTTCCATCATAAACTCGTCTGGTTTGCCGAATGGTGGAAACAGCTCTACGGAGAGAGCGAAGGAAAAGACAATACAGGAATTTTCCCCGCCAGCGTAAATTACACAACCGACCTCCATTCCATGGGGCAATACGTGCAGGAAGGCATGCGCACGATATTTGAATCGGTTATAACAGTGGAGAATCCCGGGAAAACACTTTTCATACCCCGCGACGAGACAAACCTTGACGAACTGAATTACATCAGCGGCAAACGCATCGACCAGGTAAACAAAATGGCCGAGCTCGGCACCCTGCTCGCTCACGTTGACGGCGGAGTCCCCAATATCCGTATCTCCATCCCCGCCCTCAATGAGGCTTCTGTCGGCGAGCTGATTTACTTTTTTGAAATTGCCTGCGGAATCAGCGGTTACCTGCAGGGTGTCAACCCGTTTGATCAGCCGGGAGTGGAAGCCTACAAGAAAAACATGTTTGCCCTGCTGGGGAAACCGGGATTCGAAGAATTATCAAAGCTCCTGAAAAAGAGGTTGTAAAATTGCAGGGAAAGTGCCTTTTTGCCTGGCACCTTCCCGCAAATCAGTGAAAACCTCTCACTTTAAAAGTCCTTTCCGGGTAAGAAACTCTGTGATGACTTCTTCCAGATCGGGTTTGCCGATTTCCTGTAAGTCGTAGTAAACCCGTGTACTGGGCTTCTTTATCTTAATAATCCGGTTCAGATCAATCGGAGTTGCGATAACAACGCTGTCACAATCGGTTTTATTGATGGTAGCTTCCAGATCAGCAAGCTGTTGTTTCCCGTATCCCATGGCGGGAAGCAGGGTTCCTATGCCGGGGTAGGTAGCAAAGGTTTCTTTGAGCTTGCCAACGATGTAAGGCCTTGGATCAACCAGTTCGGCAGCACCGAAACGCCTGGCGGCTACCACTCCGGCGCCAATTTTCATTTCACCGTGCGTCAGGGTTGGCCCGTCCTCGATCACCAGAACACGCTTTCCTCTGATCATCTCCGGATGATCAACCCGGATGGGCGAAGCACCGTCCACCACAACCGCCCGTGGATTCAGCTTTTCTATGTTTCTGCGCACAGTAAGCACATCCTGATGATCAGCGGTGTCGATCTTGTTGATTACCACAACATCGGCAATCCGCAATGTTACTTCGCCCGGATAATACAATACCTCATGGCCGGCACGCAGGGGATCAGCCACAGTAATCATCAGATCGGGCCTGTAAAAGGGGAAGTCATTATTCCCTCCGTCCCAGAGCACAACATCACATCCCTGCGGGTCATTTTCAGCCGCACGCAGAATAGCTTCATAATCCACACCGGCATAAATAACATTCCCCCTGATGATATGCGGTTCATATTCTTCCATTTCCTCCACGGTGCAATGATGCTTTTCAAGGTCTTCCAGCAAGGAAAAACGCTGCACCTTCTGCTCTGCCAGATTGCCGTAAGGCATAGGATGCCGCACTGCCACAACCCGCAATCCCTTTTTCATCAGAATCTCAATAACCTTGCGGGAAGTCTGGCTCTTTCCGCACCCTGTCCTTACCGCTCCAACCGCAATAACAGGTTTGGAGGAAGGCAGCATGGTTTCTTTCCATCCGGCCAGCACAAAATCAGCGCCGGCTGCATTGACAATTGCACCCAGCGACATAACTCTTGTATAGGGCACATCACTGTATGAAAAAAGACATACATCAACATCGAGTTTCTTGATCAGTTCGGGAAGTTCCGACTCATGGTAAATCGGAATTCCTTCCGGGTAGAGTTTCCCTGCCAGCTCAGCAGGATATTTGCGCCCGTCAATATCGGGAATCTGGGCTGCCGTAAACGCTTTGACCCTGTATGCCTCATGATCGCGGAACAATACATTGAAATTATGAAAATCGCGGCCTGCGGCTCCAATAATGATTACATTTCTTGCCTTCATATGTTTAGCACTTTTGAACAGTCGTCAAAAATAGGCGTTCACAATAAAACTTGACAATATCTCCTTCATGTTAAGAAACATATTATGGAACGCAACGTAAAAAAGAAAAAAGCAGTTTAATAAATAAACAGACTATGTTACCTTTGTTAATTACGGTATGATTTTTGCGTATTTTAATAAAAGCCACAGGTGAACTTTCTGGCGCACATATACTTATCGGGTGATTCGGATGACGTAAAATTCGGAAACTTTATCGGGGATTACGTTAAAGGAGCCGACTATAACCATTACTCCAGCGAAGTAAGGAAAGGTATCCTCTTGCACCGTGCCATTGATTTTTTCACCGACAGCCATCCGGTGGTGCGCCGCAGCAAATTGCGCTTTGCCAATGCCTACCATAAATATGCCGGCGTCATCGTCGATATTCTGTACGATCACATTCTTGCGGTAAACTGGAACAAGTTTTATCCGGAAGAGCTTACCTGGTACACAGAACGCTTCTATTACCTGGTCGAATCCCGGTTCAATCAGTTGCCCAGGGGAATGCAGGGTTTTATCACTTCCCTGCTGAAAAACGACTGGCTGATGGCCTACAGCACCCTCCCGGGCATTGAGCGGGTCCTGCGGGGAATGAGCATGAAAACCTCATTGCCCGATGAAACCGATTTTGCCATGAACCTGTTGCGCACACAAAGCGACCAGATTGCCGACGAGTTTTTCGAATTCTTCCCCGATCTGATCAATTATGTGGAAAACAACTTTTCGGTAGGGATTATCTCCCCAAAAGAAAACCGCGCCTGACCAGCCTCAGCGCAGCATCTCCAGACGGCTGGCATCCAGACGAAGGAAAATAAACAACATCATGGTAAATGCCCAGAGCGAAGATCCCCCATAGCTGATAAAGGGAAGGGGTATTCCTATCACAGGAAGCAGGCCTATAGCCATTCCTATATTTACAATAACATGCAACAGGAACACCGAGGCAACGCTATATCCGAAGAAACGCCCGAAACGCGACCTCTGCTTCTCGGCCATCTGAAAAAGACGAAAAATCAGCACTGCATACAAACCAAGCACTATTAGTGATCCCAGAAAGCCCCACTCTTCCCCTATGGTGCAGAAAATAAAATCGGTACTCTGCTCGGGAACAAACTCCCCTTTGTTTTGCGTACCCTTAAGGAAACCTTTCCCGAAAAATCCACCCGACCCAATAGCTATTTTTGACTGGTTCTGATTATACCCTACCCCCTGAGGGTCCTGCTCAAGGTTCAGCATAATGCGGACACGCTGCTTCTGGTAGGTATTCAGAAAATGGTCGAAAACATACTCCACCGAGAAGGTAAACAGGATGGAGGCAACGAGGATACCAAGAACCACAAAGACTTTTCTGAGCCGGTAGCGAAAGGCAAGAAAGGCAATTACTACCAGTCCGGCCGCAAGGCTTACAGTCCATTGCAGGAAGGAAGAAATCCCCAGGTGTCCGATTCGGTTGATCAGGCTAATGATGATCCAGAATACAACAGGGATAAACAAGCCAGCAACAACTTCTCTCCATTTTTTCTGCCAGAAGTAATAACCGGCAGCCGAGAGGAGGGCCAGAAGCAATATAATGGTCAGCTTATCCAGAACCAGGGCCAGGAAAAAGAGCATTCCCGCCAGAATGCCAATGATCAGTATGAACGGAGGCATACCTTCACGGTACATGGGAATGAGGAATGCCAGAAACACTATTGCCGATCCGGTATCGGGCTGCATAAGGATCAGGAGCATCGGAAGGAGGATCAAAGCTCCGGCAATCAGTGTTGTCTTCAGCGTATCGGGCTTCAGGTTAAAGGTGCTGTAAAACTTAGCCAAACCAAAACATACCGCAAGTTTGGCGAATTCCGAAGGCTGGATGTTAAACCATCCGAACGAATACCACGACCGGGCGTTGTTGATTTCCTTTCCGGCTACCAGAACACCGGCAAGTGCCAGCATCCCCAGCCCGTAAATGACGTAGGCAAAAAACGTATAAAAGTTGACCTCAATCATAACGGCCGAGAAGGCAAGGAACAAAGCCAGCAGGATAAACAGAAACTGACGGGTGTACCGGGTGGAAAGGTCAAACAGGGGATGGTAGCTCTCGGTGTACACGGCCGCATAAACATTCAGCCATCCTATTATCAGAAGGATCAGATAAATGGCTGCTGTGAGCCAGTCAATCTTCGACCATATTTTTCCTCTTTGGGGCATTGTAGTAAAGAAGATTTGCGTTTAATACATGCTGTTCAAGCCAGGGGCGGGTAATGGTATCAGTAAGAAATTTCTCAATCATAAGGCTTGCAACGGGAGCTGCATAGGTTGCTCCAAACCCGCCGTTTTCAACGTACACCGAAAGGGCAATCTTCGGATTGTCCCTGGGCGCAAAGGCAATAAATATGGAATGGTCGGCTCCATGGGGATTCTGGGCAGTACCTGTTTTCCCGCAAATGATGATATCAGGAAGCCTGGCAATCAGTGCTGTGCCTGTACCCGGGCCATTAACAGCCCCCTGCATCCCGTCAATTATAGGCCCGAACAGGGATGAATCAATGGCTACATAGTGCCTTTCCCTGAACTTCCTGTTCAATGATTTGTTTTCAATTGCCTTAACACTGTGCGGAATGACGTAAAATCCCCGGTTGGCAATGATGGCCGCATAATTTGCCATCTGCAGGGGCGTAATACCCAGTTCTCCCTGACCAATTCCCAGCGAAATGATGGTATAGGCATTCCATCGGTTTTTCCCGTAATACCGGTTATAATAGTCCTCAGCCGGCACAAATCCGCCCAGCTCATTGGGAAGGTCACTCCCCAGAACATTTCCAAATCCGAACGAGGTTACATACCTCCGCCAGGCATTATAAGCTTCGGTCGAATTTTTGTAATTCCGGTTCTCGATGATATTCCGGAACGTCAAAAAGAAGTACGAATTGCAGCTGTTCTGGATGGCTCCGCGCAGGGCAAGCGGCGAGGCATGACTGTGGCACCGTTTGAACATCCCTCCTATCTGTATCCCCATATTACAGCCAAATTCGGTTTGCTGGCTTATTACACCCTCCTGAAGCCCTATCAGAGCATTCATGATTTTAAACGTCGAACCGGGAGGGTATTTGGCCATAAGGGCCCGGTTAAAAAGTGGCTTAAGTGTATCTTTCGCCAGCCGGGCATAGTTCCCGGCACGGGCTCTTCCGACCAGAAGGGCCGGATCATATCCCGGCGATGAAACCAAAGCGAGGATCTCACCTGTCTGCGGCTCAATGGCCACAATACTGCCCCGCATGTTCTGCATAAGTTTTTCGCCATATTCCTGAAGGGCAAGATCAATAGTAGCATACAGATCTTCTCCCACTACCGCCTCACGGTCAAATTTCCCGTCGGCAAACGAACCCTTCACACGTCCGTGCACATCTACCAGCAAAACTTCCTGCCCTTTCCTGCCGCGAAGGTCTTCTTCATAAGCCCTCTCTATTCCACTGATGCCTATATAGTCTCCCATCCTGTAGTAAGGGTCCTTCTTAATTATGGATTTGTCAACTTCACCCACATACCCCAGCAGATGGGCTGAACCGGAGGTATGGTATTTACGGAGGGTTCGCGGCTGAACGAAGAATCCGGGAAACTTATAGAGCTGTTCCTGAAGCACCGCATACTCCTGAACGGAAATCTGCCGTACAAATTCCGATGGCTGGTAGCGGGAAAACCGAAAGGCACTGTCAATAGCGCGTTTTGCCCCATCTACCGTGATTCCCAGCATATTGCATAAAGCCGCTGTATCAAATGCCTGCAACTGGGACGGATTTACCAGCACGTCATACGCCGCCTGATTGGAGACAATCAGCCTTCCTGCCCGGTCGTAAATCAAGCCGCGGGCAGGATAACGGGTTACTATCCGCTGGCTGTTGCTCTCAGCCGATACCTTGTAGGAACTGTCAATTATCTGTATGTAGAACAGTTTACCGAACAGGGCAAGGAATCCGGCCGCTGCAAGAATGACAATAAACTTCTTCCTGTTGCTGAACGGATCCATAATTATTTACGGTAAACCAATGTATCGGTTATTACTATCAGAAGCACAGTAAACAGGGAACTTAACAGAACCCGGGCCAGGGTGTAAAAAAAGTCCGTCAGCCGGAAAACTTCCAGATAAAAGAGCACGGCATGATGGAGCAGCACCATAATGATAACATACCTCAGGTACCAGCCGATGCCCATGTTGGTTATATGGGGCCGCTGACTGCTGTCGTATCCGTCGCCCGGAGCAATAAGGGAAAGAACACCCGGCCTGACAAAAGCGGCAAAAACGGCGGCCGCAGCATGCAGGCCCGGCGTATGCATGAACATATCAACCGTAATACCCAGCAGAAAACCTGCGGGAATCAACAGCCAGAAGGAAGTGCCAAAAGGAAGAATCAAAAGGAACATGATATAAAGGTACGGATTGATATACCCGCTCAACTGGATATTGTTGAGAATCCATACCTGAACGAGAACCAGCAGAATAAACGCAAAGCCGTATGAAAGGATGTTTCGTGTCATCGCCCGAAAGATGATTCAAGTTGAAGTTGTTCGTTGCGCAAGCGGTTCCTGATGATGTAAACCCATTGCAGTTTTCTGAAATCATTGGCCAGCAATACATCAACCGAGTAAAAGCTCCCTCCTTCAATCCGGTATTTTTCAACAAATCCTATCCACAGCTTTTCAGGAAAAATGGAAGAAAGGCCGCTTGTAACCACAGTATCTCCCGGCATGATGCGGGTATCGTGAGGAATATCTTTCAGCACCACCTTTTTATAAGAACGTCCGGGCCATTCAACCGTACCCGGTTCGCGGCTGCCCTTAAGCCTTCCGCTCACCTTCAGGTCGCGGTTCAGCAACGAAATGACCAGGGAAAAGTGGGGGGAAACCGATACAACGATCCCCACAACGCCCCTGTCGGTGGCTACCGCCATATCAGGTGCTACTCCATCGTCACTTCCCTTGTCGAGCGTAAGATAATTGTACTGGCTGGTAACGGAATTGCTCACAACCCTTGCGTGCATGTATTCATACTGGCGCAGGCTTCCCGAATCAGCCATCGGGATGAACCCTCGGCCCGGTTCACGGAAGGCACTTCGCAGCATACTGCGCAGTCTGGCATTTTCTTCCGCCAGCTGGCGGTTGGTTTCGCGCAATGCAAAATATTCGCGGAGTCTGTTCACCCTGGAATAATACCGAAAGGACATCCTCTGCAGTGCATTCACTGCCAGAGGCCGGTGATAATCATTTTTCTGGAAGAGAATTACAAGAGCTGCCGACTCAAACAAAATAAAGAGAAATACCTGCGAAAAGCGTTTGAGTATCAGGAAAAGCTCTCTCATTCTTTCAGAACATAATATAGCGGTTTATCGCATCAGAAAAGCAGAGAAACGTTCCAGGTTTTTGAGGGCAATACCCGAGCCACGGGCCACAGCATGCAGAGGATCTTCGGCAACATGGAACGGAATATTGATTTTATCGGTAAGACGTTTGTCAAGACCGCGCAGTAATGCACCTCCCCCGGCCAGATAGATGCCCTTGCTTACAATATCGGCATAGAGTTCCGGAGGTGTTCTTTCCAGCACCGAAATAATAGCCGACTCGACCTTGGAGAGCGACTTATCGAGGCAATGGGCTATTTCCTGGTAAGAGATGGGGATTTCAATGGGCATAGCCGTCATCAGGTTGGGCCCCCGCACCACAAAATCAGGAGGCGGATTATCGAGGTCTGGAAGGGCTGACCCGACATTGATCTTGATATCTTCGGCTGTACGCTCGCCGATTTTGATATTATGCTGGTGGCGCATGTAGGTCTGTATGTCGGCCGTAAATCCGTCACCGGCAATCCGGATGGATTCGTTGCAGACAATTCCTCCCAGAGCAATTACGGCAATTTCCGTAGTTCCTCCACCGATATCCACCACCATGCTGCCTTCAGGAGCTTCCACATCAAGTCCTATTCCAAGGGCGGCGGCCATCGGTTCATAGATCATGTAAACATCGCGGCCTCCGGCATGTTCCGACGAGTCACGCACGGCACGCACTTCTACTTCGGTACTTCCTGAGGGAATGGATACCACCATCCTGAGAGAGGGGGTAAACAAACGCTGACGGGGGTTGATCATCTTAATCATGCCCCTGATCATCAGTTCGGCGGCATTGAAGTCGGCAATAACCCCGTCTTTCAACGGACGTATGGTTTTGATATTCTCATGCGTCTTGCCGTGCATCTGACGGGCTTTCTCACCGATGGCAATCAGCTTTCCGGTGGTCTGATCAATGGCAACAATACTCGGCTCGTCAACAACTATTTTGTCGTTGTGAATTATAATGGTATTCGCCGTTCCCAGGTCTATCGCAATCTCCTGAAATAAGGAAAGAAAACTCATATTGGCTCAATTTGGCTGTAATGTTAATAAAATTTTGATGTTTTCTGGTTCACAGGAAGATAAATTAGTGTTTAAAATGCCGGTAACCTGTAAAAATCATTGCCAGCCCATGGGCATTGCAGAAGTCAATAGAATCCTTATCGCGCACCGACCCGCCCGGCTGAATGACAGCAGTAATGCCTGCCTCATGGGCAATTTCAACCGAATCGGCAAACGGGAAGAAGGCATCGGAAGCCATCACAGCCCCTTTCAGGTCGAAACCGAAAGAACGGGCCTTTGCAATGGCCTGCCGCAGGGCATCAACCCGCGACGTCTGGCCCACCCCGCAGGCCAGCATCTGCCTGTTTTTGGCCAGCACAATGGCATTCGACTTGGTATGCTTCACCAGCTTGTTGGCAAACAGAAGATCCGTAATCTGATCATCCGTTGGCTTCTTTTCTGTAACGTATTTCAAATCTTCCCGGGTTTCAATGTGCTTATCCCTGTCCTGCACCAGCACTCCGTTCAGCACGGTTCTGAACTGCACGTCCTGCAGGAGAATACTTTTCATGGCCAGAATGATCCGGTTCTTTTTCTGCCGCAGGATGGCAAGTGCCTCCTCATCATACGAAGGAGCTATGATCACTTCGAAAAAGATCTTGTCAATTTCTGAAGCCGTCAGGCTATCGATGCGCCGGTTGGCAATAATCACCCCGCCAAAGGCTGACACAGGATCTCCGGCCAGAGCATCTTTCCAAGCCTGCACCAGATCGGTACGGCTGGCAAAACCACAGGCATTGTTGTGTTTGATAATGGCTACCGAGGTTTCTTCAAAATCGCTGATCAGATTCACGGCCGCATCAATGTCGAGCAGATTATTGTGCGAAATTTCCTTTCCGTTGAGCTTTTCGAACATTCTTTCAAAATCCCCATAGAAATATCCTTTCTGATGAGGATTTTCCCCGTACCGAAGGGAAACCCCCTGAGGAATACTTTGTTTGAACGAAGGCAGTTCAAGTTCCTTTGAAAAATACTGATAAATTGCGGTATCATAATGGGAACTTACATCGAATGCCCTGATGGCAAACCGCCTGCGCTCTTCCAGAGTAACTTCCCCCTCCCCGTTTTGCAGAATTTCGAGCAGTTCACCATACTGACTGCGTGAAGAAACAACCAGCACATCCTGAAAATTCTTGGCGGCAGCCCGAATAAGCGAAATCCCGCCAATATCAATCTTTTCAATAATTTCTGCCTCACCGGCACCGGAAAGGACAGTCTCTTCAAACGGATACAAATCAACAATCACCAGGTCAATGTAAGGCAACTGGTAATCGCTCATCTCCCTCTGGTCGGAAACGTTGTTCCTCCGGGCCAGTATGCCCCCGAAAACTTTCGGATGCAGTGTTTTCACCCTGCCTCCAAGGATGGAAGGATACCCGGTAAGATTCTCCACCGCAGTAACAGGTACTCCAAGCTCCTGAAGATAGGTCTGGGTGCCTCCGGTAGAATATATGGTAACACCAAGTTCTTTAAGGTACTGAACAACCGGTTCCAGCCCGTCTTTGTAAAATACCGAAATCAGGGCCGACCGGATTTTCTTTTTGTCATTCATGGCATTGGGAAATTAGTGCTGGCAAAAATAGCAATTCCCTGCAAAACTTTTAAGCGCAAATTGGAAACTATGCCGCTTGAAGAATAGAACCCTTGTATAAGGGTTTGACCCCCTTATTCTGGCTTTTTTCAAATAGTATCACTGCCTTTTACTAATTTTCATTATATCCAAATTTTCTGGTTTGCAGTACTTCTTTCCACCAGGTCTCTCTTTCAATTATTATCTGGTCGTCAGTTGTTGACTTGTAAATGTCAAGGATTGAGTAGCAAAAATTCTGTTGTATGTGTTCGAAGGAGAGTTGTTTCAGACCTGCATTACCACCGTGCCCTGTTTCTATATACGATTTCCATCGGCCCAGAATCATATTTTCTCCGTACGCCGAGCCAACATACATTTTACCATTTGATTTGTCCGTTATCAGGTAAACACCTTTTTGATTTTGCAGTGCTGTTTTCCAGTTGTCCTTGTCCAAAACCCGTTTCAATTCTTCCCAGGTTAAATGCACCTTCTCGTACCCCGGGAAGATGTCGTTGTCAAACGTGTCGGGTAAAATCTGCGAAACATAACATTCGTCCATCACAGATTCTGCTTTGCGGATCAACGCCTGAGCCTTGTTCTTAAATTTGACAATCAGACGCCCGATATATTTTTTGTACTCAGGCAAGTCCTCAAATTCGTAACCAACACCATTGAGTTTGTTCAGGTCCTTTGTCACTTTTCCAACATGAAACAACAACCACAGATCTTCATTCGGCTTTATTTTAACCAGACCAATGGTTATGTCTCCAACTTTGTAGGATTTTTGTTTGCTGTAATTCCAATACTGCCCTTCCAGCATCGCTGATACATCAGCATTTCTAAATAGTTCTATCGGATTCCAGTTTTGGCGAAACACCAAATTGAAACGGATCTTAACATTATTAAGCTCTTCAAGACGTAAAATGTCGTTTAATTTAATGCTGTCCATTTTATAAAATTTTGGTTCGGTTATATTTA
Source organism: Bacteroidales bacterium (assembly GCA_012517825.1). Classification (NCBI taxonomy): domain Bacteria; kingdom Pseudomonadati; phylum Bacteroidota; class Bacteroidia; order Bacteroidales; species Bacteroidales bacterium. The sequence goes on from JAAYUG010000169.1 coordinate 40,922, forward strand.
ATAACGCTTAGCAATTAACGAAGGCTGGATTGGACCCCTATTAATCGGACTTTTTTACAGACGGTTAAAAATACATAAATTTTTCGCTTTCCATTTGTCGTAGCAAGGAACGACCGAAGGTGATTGCTAAACAGATGGTTATGTAAACCATACAGTGCCGTTCATTAAAACTTCATTTGACTTATTTTTAAACCCATATTCCAATTTAAAAAAGTATAATATTATTATGTATTTTGGTGCATGTCATTTTCTCTTTATTTACTTTTTTACACAAAAAATATACTTATTAAAACTCAGATTCTCCTTTCTGTTCTTCCTTAATTATCTGGAAATAACCTTCATCATTTAATCTGTAGGTGCGAAAAGTTTCCA